>JAASTM010000004.1 GCA_021767325.1 Spirochaetales bacterium | reverse complement strand
GCTTGGGCCGCGGCATTCCGCGGTTGCCCATAATGGATGAAACCATGGCACTGGCTTCGCCGCAGACGAAGGCGCCGGCCCCCTCCATAATCTGTATATCGAAATCGAGACCGGTTCCGAAGATATCGCGTCCGAGCAGCCCGGCCTCCCGGGCGTCGGCCACTGCCTTTCTCAGCCGCTTTACCGCCAGCGGATACTCGGCCCGCACGTACACGTAGCCGGCGTGGGCGCCGGTGGCCCGGGCACCGATGAGCATTCCCTCGAGCACCACGTGGGGGTTGCCTTCGAGGATGCTGCGGTCCATGAAGGCGCCGGGGTCGCCTTCGTCGCCGTTACAGATAATGTACTTCTGCGGGTCGGTCTGCCGGCTGGCGAGCTTCCATTTGCGGCCCGTGGGGAACCCGCCGCCGCCGCGTCCGCGCAGCCCGGCCAGTTCGACTACCTCGCACACCTCTTCCGGGCGCATCTCGAGCAGGGCCCGGCGGGCGGCCCGGTAGCCGCCGTTGGACACGTATTCGGGCAGGCTGTGCGGATCGCTGCGCCCGCAGGCGGCCAGTACCCTGCGGGTCTGCCGGGTGTAAAAATCTATCTGGTCATACCCGCGCCGCTGCGTGCCGGTACGGGGATCTTCATACAGCAGTCGTTCCACTGGACGGCCCGCCACGAGGGTCTCCTCCACAATCTCTTCCACATCTTCGGCGGCAACCCGTACATAGAGAATTCCATCAGGTTCCACCGACAGCAACGGCCCTACCTGACAGAAGCCCTGACATCCGCTTTGTGACAGGAGCAGGTCGGCCCCTTCCGGGTGCTGGTGCTGTGACTCGTGATCGAGGCTGATCGTCACCGAAACCCCGCGCTCCGCCGCGAACGTTTTGAGGCGTTCGTATACTTCCAGCGCCCCGTTGGCGATGCAGCCCGTACCGGCGCAGACGATGACGCGGCGGTTTATTTTCTGATAGGCACCCGAGTAGGCCGTGCCCATTGCTTCCAAATTAATCGTTGCCATCTGCTTCCTCCTTGGCGGCGTATTCATTGATGAGCTCCTGGGCGCGATCAGGGCCTACCTGCCCGTACACCTTCTCATTTACGATCATTACCGGAGCAAGGCCACAGGCCCCTAAACAGGAGACGGTTTCCAGCGTGAATAACATGTCGTCGGTGGTCTTTTTCTTTTCAGTAAGCCCGAGCATGGTTCGGAGCTGGATCACGAGTTTGCCGGAGCCCTTCACATGGCAGGCGGTCCCATCACAGACCTTGATGACATAGGTGCCCTTCGGTTCGAGGGAGAAGTGGCTGTAGAAGGTGGCCACGCCATACACCTTGGCCGGCGAGAGATCGAGGGCCGTAGCTACATAGGTAAGAATCTCTTCAGGCAGGTAGCGGTACTCCTCCTGCACTGCCTGCAGTATGGGAATGATTTTCGCGCCGTCGCGATCGTATTCGTCAAGGATTTCCAGCACCCGCTGAAAACGCCGTGCTTCTGTGAGTGTTGCTGTTGTTGCCGCTTCCATGTCTAACCTCTGTTATTAAAGATAAAATATTATCGATAAGAATTTATAACATATCGCAGGCGATTGTGTAACCCCCTACATGCAAGAAAAGCTTGTCCTGTGCGGTTTCTGTGACTAATTTAATAACAGTAATGCTAAGGAGGACGCATATGTTGGAAGTCGGTTCGAAAGCGCCGGATTTTACCCTTAAAAATCAACAAGGAGAGGATGTATCTCTCTCCGATTTCAAAGGGCAAAAGGTAGTAGTCTATTTTTATCCTAAGGATAATACCCCCGGCTGTACCAAGGAGGCCTGCAGCATCAGGGACAATTACTCAGACCTCCAGGTGAAAGGGGCCGTGGTGCTGGGCATATCCGCAGATTCGGTGAAAAGCCATGCCGGCTTCGCCCAAAAGTACGAGCTGCCTTTTCATCTGCTCAGCGACCCCGAGAAAAACGTCATCAAAGCCTACGGCGCCTGGGGAGAAAAAAAGATGATGGGCAAAACCTACGAAGGAATCCTCCGCTCGACCTTCGTAATAGACGAGCAGGGCAGCATCCGCAAGGTCTTCAACAAGGTAAAGACCGCCGAACACGGAACCGAACTGCTGGAAGTGATGTAGCGGTCCGCGAAAAAAAAGCAGGACGATATAATGCACGCACTTGAAGAGGCAATCGAACGGACCGCCGAACTCATCGATAAATCCGCGCGGATAGTCGGATTTACGGGAGCCGGTATCAGCACCGACTCGGGCATATCTGACTACCGCAGCAAGGGCGGACTCTGGAACCGGTTCACTCCAGTGTACTACGACGAGTTCCTCGCTGATGAGGAGAAGCGCAGGCTTTACTGGCAGAGAAAGATAGAAATGTGGCCGAGCCTGCGGGATGCCCAGCCTAACGCCGGACACCGTTTCTTCTTTCAGCTTCACCAGGCCGGTAAGCTATCCGGTGTTATCACCCAGAACATCGACGGGCTGCATGAAAAGGCCGGCCTGCCGCGCGAGAAGATCGTCCGCATTCACGGTACCAATGCCGAAATAATTTGCCTTTCCTGCGGTCGTATAATCCCTGCTAGAGATTTAATGGAGGGGCTGGAGCCGGGCGGGCCCGCACCGCGCTGCAGCGAATGCCGCGGGCTGCTCAAACCGAATACCATCTCCTTCGGACAGAAACTCGACCCGCACGAGCTGGACCGGGCTGGGGAGCTGGCAGCACACTGCGATCTGATGCTCTGCCTCGGCAGCACACTGGTGGTACATCCGGCCGCCGGCTTTCCCGCCATGGCCGCCCACCGCGGCACAGCCCTGGTTATCGTGACCCTGTCGGAGACGCCCCTCGACTCAGCTGCGACCGTGCTGATCAACAGACCGATCGGCGAGGTCGTCGGTGAATTGACGGCGCAGCTCGGGTGGTGAATAGAAATTGTAATTGACAGTTTCGAAAAAACCGTGAGAGTATGTATCGGCAGAATATAAAATTGTCTACATTCAGGAAACAAAGTGCAAAGAAAAGTATTATTCGTATTAATGTTATGTACTGTTGGAGTGCCTTGGCCACTATCATCAAATGGAATGGGCACTTTCTATTCACGGATCTCAGATTCAATTGTATATATCAAACATGAAATCTATTTGGATTCTTCCTTCTGTAAGGACGAAGAACTCTTCCAACATTTTGAAGATATCGCAGGGATAGAACTCCTGAATAGATATTTGCCAATTAAAACTGGGTCGGGTTTTTTTATTGATACAGATGGTATTATTCTTACGAACAGACATGTGTTACGCTTGCCGAATCTAAACATATTAGTACAGACATTAATAAAAAACTTTGATTTACATATATCACAAAATTATTTCGGTAGTTTCAATCAAACCGATATTACGAAACTATCAGCCGATTTTAGAAGGATGATTCTTAATAGCAACCTGGAGTTTAACGTTGTTGTAAAGAATATGACGTTCAATTCTGTAAAAATAATTGATGCTGGTGACTCAGAAAGTTTGGATCTTGCATTGTTGAAGATTTCTTCAATAAAAAAATTCGATGCTCTTCCCCTGGCTGAAGCTGAAGAGATTGATCCTGATATTATAGGGAACAAAGTGTTCAGCTTTGGCTATCCTTTAGGGGCCAAACTGGACAAGATGTTTGAAAAGCGTGTTGTCACCATGAATAATGGTACAATTTCTGCGTACCGAGAAGATAGCCTTAATATACAACATTCAGCTGCAGTAAGTCCCGGTAATTCCGGGGGTCCTCTTGTTGATGAAAAGTGTAGGGTAATCGGAATAAACTCTGCAAGTCTCCAGGAGCAGGAGGGAGCAAATCTCTTTTATTCTATAGGGGCGGACCGGATTCGGACATATTTGACAGAGCGAGGATTTGATAATCTCCTTAAGTGGAATGATAGAATAGAATTATGTGAGACTCAGAATGATGCGGAGATTTTGAATGAGGAAGGAGATGTAGTAACTTCCAATGATCTTCTCATTGACATGAAGGAAGGTGCTGAAGTTTTATTAAATGGGAAATTAGTTGGTACGGCACCGCTACTTGTTGAAATCACTGATTCTCTTAATAATTTAGTAATTAGAACAGAATCCAATGTGTATTCTACAAAACTCCGACTATCTGATACAACTACCGGTATTACGAGACTTAGTTTTCCATTGCAACATCCAAAGTACCCTCTCTTTATTACTTCGGAACAAGAAAATGTTGAAGTATGGGCAGATGGAAGGAAATTAGGTGTAACTCCTCTTAATATTCTGTTATCTAAAGATACTTACTCATTCAGTTTTTACAAGGATGGATGGTTTTTTAACTCAAGAACATATCAAGTAAGCGAAATGAATGAAAACCACATACGAGTTGAAGGGGAATCAGCTTATCCTGTTACTATAGAGGGACTTCCATTACCACCGGATATATCGAAAGAAGATTATATCTTGAGTGAAGTGGATAGTATACAGAACCACGGGTTTTTGGTGAAGGTTCATTCTGGAAAGAAAGAATCGGTTTTACCCGGAGACAAAGAAATCTGGCTTCCGGAGGGTAAGTGGAACCTCCAAGTAGTGGGTCTTCCAAACTACGAAGAAGTAGAAATAATATCTGATATATTTCCAAGGTCAAATTTAATCGATCTTAATGATCATCTGCCTATGGCCGATCTGTCTATAAAGAACCTTCCTTCGGATGCATTCTTATGGGTTGATGGGAACCTTTGGACTGAACCATTGAAAAGTCCAGTAAACTTACCGGTTGGACTTAGAGATATCCTGATCTGGAAGGATGGTTGTCAACCACTTGAAACTCGAGTAACGGTACGACCAGATAACACAGCGTATATAAAATGGCAAAATAAGTTGGGGCATGATATAAGGAGTAGACGGTTTCGCATTGCGGGAGGATTCTTCGGATTTACCGGAGTTACTATGCTTGGGTATGGTATCTATTCCGACAACAACAATAATGTAAAAAGACTCAATTTACTTGGCAGTGGATCGTTGATCGCTGGAGCAGTATTGGGGATTGCAGCATTGATAGAGTGGAAAAAGTATATTAATGACTTAGAAAAAATAAATTTAATGGAGGAAAGTAAGTAGTGAAGAAAACAAGTTATGTTTTACTTTGGGTGGTTTTTAGTCTGGTAATTGGTTGCACGAGTATCGGAGTGCCTGAGAAGATTTCTTCAGACGATTGTTTAGTAATTATTAAGACTAAACTTATCAATCCAAATGAGGTAGATGTTGCAAGGTACTATCACCTTCATGTAACAGGCAAAGATAAATTGTATCCAGTACCGAACTATGGTGATGGTCTAATACATATCAAAATCAACAACGATAATACTCTAATAGAGGGCCTGTCTTCGGGAGTTAATATGAAAGATTATGAAGGTGATTCATTCGACACTGAGATAGGTGCAAAATTACCATACATACCGGGGAAAGTAGTGGTTTTTGATCACATGTTAGTACAGGAGTTCAAGGTGATTTCTCGGCAACAAATAGGAGCCACGATTCAGTTTGAACCTATCCCTCAAGAGGAAAAGAAGAAAATACAGAAAAATGTATTGAACCAAAAACGCTATAGTAGTTGGCAATAACTCTCGGTTGACACATTATTTTATCTGATAAGTAAGGGAGCCATTGATCCATCCTTAGGGTTAGTAGTGATACTAAAACCTGAAAGAGGGAGACCAATGGCTCCCAACTCAGTCTGCGGCAGAACAAAAAGCAGGTGTAAAAAAGAGTTTACCGTAAGAAGAATAAATAATTTACTTTTCTAAGCCCTATTGACTCAATACACCATTAATCCAAGTAGAATAGGTGAATACATTAGTAAACACGGCATATCCTTGAAACGGGTCAGTGCTTTCCGGGACAGTTTCTATTACTATTCCCAACACGGTAGTTGAACTCTCTTCGAAGGCTACTATTCCAGAATTGCCTAACATAAGCTCATCGTCTGGAGGGTAAGGGGTATTAAAGTAAGGATCATCAACATCCCCGATAGTCTGGCCTTGCTCCTTTTTCACACTCGTCAGACTGGCGTCAAATCCTACCGTATCAATAGAGCTCCCGCCTGTTCCGCTCATTGAGCTGGTATTTATAAATGCGGGAGTAATACCACTTACAGGAGCAGCAATATGGACTAATGCTAAATCATACTGCTGGCCATCATTGTAATCCGGGTGGATTACAATTTGATCTATTGCGTATAGGCTGCCTTCGGATGGGTTTCCAATCGTATTGGCCGGGCTTGCATCCTCACCGTCGATATATAGCACGGTATTATTGGTAGTCGGTACGACCCCGTAATATGAAGCCTCCACTTCAAGACAGTGAGCGGCGGTAAGAACCCATTCGCTATCGATGAGAACTGCTGTGCAAAAAGGTCCGTAGTAACCATTGGAATCCTTGAAACAGAGAGCACCGACAGCCTCCCAGCCGGAACTTACTTCCGTTCCCCGGCTATATGTTAAAGTACTGTATTCATAGTTGCTGGAGTTAGTTTGTGCGTAGTCGGGAGAAGCGGGCGTTGCCCGTACATACATATCGTAATCAGTATGCGGCCGCAGCCCGTTTATAGTAATCGAATGGTTGAGCTTATCCGCATCAGCGGTTGCACTGTCTGAGAGGCCACAGAATAAGTAGGGTCCATACTGAAGGGTACAATCCGCGGCTACATCGGTTTGCCAGGTGAAGGAGAGTGATTCATTTGTGGTGGTGCCAGTAGTTTTTGTAAAATTGCTGATACTGACCGGATCAAGATTGGTCTCATCCCCAGGTTGGGTGCATGAAAAAAGCAGAAGAGCAACTGGGAGAATAAAAAGCAGGCGTTTCATACTTTTACTCCCTTAACTTGTTATACAACTACTTTAACACGGATAGAGGTACTCTGCAGTTTTTTTTATTGCGGGCAAGGTACCGCACCCAACTCACAGAATATCGATGACGAGCCCGGACTACCAATGCAATCAGTTAAAAAGAGATAAGGTATGATCTATAAGTGAAAGGTCCCCTTCCGATCCGTGGCCGGGTATAACTATTTCGGCTTCGGTAAAGCGTTCTTTAATGTTGTGTAGTGTGTGCGGCCATTCAAGTAAGTTGGCGTCGACGGTGTTGCCCAGGGTTGAATTATTCACTGCTTTTACGGAACATCCGCCGAATAGAATCTTTTCATTTGGTAAATAAACGCAAATGCTATCGATGGTATGACCTTCTCCCGGAAAATAGCTCTCGATCGGGATTTCACCAAAATCAAACCGGTAGGAATTACTTATGGTGTGTTTTGGCAATGGCAACTCTTTCTCAGCACAAATTTCCTGTGTTTTCTTTATTGAATACGACTCTATATCATTTTTATTCACCCAATTCAAACCACCGAGGTTATCGGCATGATGATGACAGACTATGACTTTGATTTTCTCGAACTCATAGTGAGTTTTAAACCATTCGACTAATGTCTGAGTTTGAGAATCGTTCCAGGGAGTATCGATTAACACGAGCTGCTTGTCCGTGATTATTACCAAGCCATTTGCAGACACAGTGCCCCACTTTTGCATATAGATATCTGAGATATGCATCCAGACATTTTTCGCAAGTGGCCTTAACCTTATGGTCTGATCAACAATGATGTTCTGACTAGTATCTGAATGCGCTTCTGTAATCGCCAGCACCAGGAAAAAAATTAACACAACTTGCTTTATTTTAATCATTATTTTTCCTCTTGAAAGGCTTAAATAGTAATGAAACCATATACAAAAACCAGTTTTTCTTCAGTTTTGTAGGACGGCGGCTTACCATCTCCCGGAATAAAATCGGGAATGAGGTCGATCGGGCTGAGTACGTAGCCTAAAGTAAACAGGAGAAGAAGCTTCGGTATCAATTTTAAGTCCGGATGCTGATATGCATAGTAAAGCGCCGTGACTTCATTTTTTAGGTTGTGCGCGTGTTCCTTTAGTTCCTCAACCGATCTCATCAATCATCTCTGATTCATTCCGTAATCTCGATTCTATTTCTTTCCGGATCCAAAATGACACTCTCAAAATATCCGTCGCCGGTTGTTCGCGGTTTTCCGATTACATCGTATCCGTCGGCTGCGAGCTGTTGAGTCAACTCGGTCACCCGTTTTCTGCTGCCGACGGAGATGGCAATATGAATGATGCCGATATGCTGTTTCAGGGGATCGATGTTTGGATCGGGGATTTCGGGTGTGTGCATTAGTTCTAAGCGGGCGCCATCTTCAAAGTGCAGAAAGTAAGATTCAAAATCCTTGCTCTCATTTCTGTACTTTGAGCCTGCCCGTGCACCGAAGTAGTGTGTATAAAACTCCCGCATGGCTTCGAGGTTTCTGGTCCATAAAGCAATGTGTTCTATTCTCATCTGTTCTCCCGTATCAGGCGCGTTCTATCTGCGGTCATAGGTCAAACTGACCACGCCGGTTTCAAATTTCTGAACGTCGGTTAAATCCCAACTGGTGTCAGACGGGTCGTCTGGAAATAAGGCAATTCCTGCTCCAATTATGGTTGGGATGATTGTTAAAATCATTCGGTCCAACAGTTCGTGGTGGAGAAAATATGTGACGAGTTTTCCGCCTCCAATCAGCCAGATATCTTTTTCAGTTGTGTGTTTCAAATTGTGCACAAATTCGGTCAGATCGGATGTGACGGCATATGTGTCAGGTGTGGGCGGCGCGAATCCCTTTTCAGTTGTGGCCACATAAGAGCTCATACCTCGATAAGGCCACTCAACACCAAATCCTAATATTTCATTGTAAGTGTTTTTTCCCATGATAGTTGTACCGATGCTGCGAATAAAGTCCGCATATCCGTAGTCAACGTTATTGGGGTTTGGAAGTGCAAATAACCAATCCAAACTGCCGTCTTTTCTGGCGATTTTGCCGTCTATTGTGGTTGCAATATAAAGTACCGTTTTACTCATTCTGTTCACCATTCAGTTCCCGTAGGCCCGGTCGCAGAAAGACATGTGGGCAAAGATGTCTTTCGCTTATTTAGGATATCTCTTTTTGAATACATACGCATAGGCGGTCTTGGTGTAGGCAGGACCCTGCATTGTCTTTTCAATTGTCGCTTTATCAAGCGTCTTATTACCCTTGGGAATGAAATACGAATCGAGATCCTTTTCCGAATAGCGGAATCTATTCCCGTTCCGTTTTACCACTCCGATCAATTCATACCTTTCGTCCAGATATGCAAGCGGGGCATCACCGTGGCTGTTGTTGGCCACAAGGATTTTGCCTGCCTTCAAATACTCTCCACAGTATTTTGAAATGAATCCGGAATAGAGAGAGATTAGGACGTCGAATGAATCCTTACTCTCCGGAAAACCTTCTGAAAAGTCTGCCTTGTGAAACCTGTAGGATGCCGCTTGTTCATATTGCTTGTGCTTATCGACAAAGACCAGCGTCTCCTCACTTTCGAAGAAGGCTTTGCATCTCTTGTCCATGTCTACGTATACCATCTGCGGGATAACAAGTGACGGGGTAATGTGAACAAAGCTTCCGGGATACAGCCCCGATTCAATGCCGAACCTCTCGGCTAACAGTCTAAAAAGGCCGAGCCTTTCATCCCCTTTGTCGACGAAGTAGTGCTTGTATATCTCAGGATAATTGGATTTCATTTTCTTTGTGGCACCTCGCTGTTATGGCTTGTCTGAAGCTTGTATCCAGTTTTCAACGATCAAATTGGGTACTCTATCAAATTCCTTTACCTTATTTGTAACAAGCTGGATTTTTCTTGTGATACACTGCGCAGCAATCTGCAGATCGTAAGGTCCAATTGGAGTGCCAATCTTTTCGAGGTAAGCACGAATATAGCCAAAATTCTCAGCATCCAATTCACTAAAAGGAACAATATCAAAGGGAGCGAGAAATCCATAGAGTAATTCTCTGTTTTTTTCAGGATACTTACTTTTTGCAATTCCATACTCCAGTTCACCAACTGTAACTGATGATATAGTGATGTTAAACAACTCTTCCTTCTCTATCCTCTGTTGGAGCTCAGGATATCTCTTTTTTATTACATAAATGCAAATATTCGTATCAAGTAAATACATTAAAAGCTTTCCCGTTCTTGCATTTCAGGTTGCTCTCTTCCTTCCGAAAATAGATCATCCGAGAACTCATTTATACTGGTTCTAAAAGAGGACCAAATATCATTTTTTGAGGTAAGAATAATAGAGTTTCCCACTTTCTGTATAAATAGTTCCGTATCATCAATAGCATATTCTTTGGGGATTCTGATGGCTTGGCTGTTACCGCTTTTAAATACTTTTACAGTCCGCATGCTTATGTCTCCTACTATTAGTATATACCTATGTATACACGCATTCAAGGTTCCAATGAGAATAATAGTTCCAGTGTACTGTATAACCTTGCATTATTCCTGTTGGTTTCTGACAATTAGCGTAAGCGGGCACACAGCACCTGGGCGGCACACGGAGGAGAACACGAAAGAGGACCCGTGTGAAGGAGAATTATAAATGAAAGTTGCAGTAATCGGCGGGGGAGTTGCGGGGCTTTCAGCCGCAATTCACGCCCGCGCACAGGGTCATGAGGTGAGCCTCTACGAGAAACAGGAGAAGGTGGGCGGGCGCATCCGGGAGAGCCGACACAACGGGTATACCTTCGAGATGGGCCCGTCCATGATAACCGAGCTGTGGGTATTCGACGAGCTGTTCAAGACTGCCGGCAAGCGCAATCCGCTCACTTTCAGCGAAACCCCGGAGTTCGGTTTTAGCATCCATCAGCTGCTGAAAGTCAATCGCAGCGATTTTATGTCGGTTTTGGATGCCCATGACCGGCAGCTTCTCGAAAAAATGATGGCGCGGTTTAAGAAGGCGCTGCCGATTATCAGAAACACCGTGCTCTCCCGTCCGATAACAGGGCTGTTCGACCTGATGAGTGTAAGCCGGTTGGCGCTTACCGCACGGGTCTTCAGACCTCTGAGCAAAGCGGTCGAGCCGTTTCACTCCGGAGAACTGAAGGGGCTTCTTTCAACCTATCCGGCCTACACCGAAAAATTGATCAAGGACGCCGATTCGGCTGCCCTTTTTGCTCCGATGATGATGCTTATCGACGGGATATACTATCCGGAGGGCGGGATCTTCCGGATAGTCGAGGAGATGGATGCCGCCTGCCGCGAGATGGGGGTGAAAGTCCAATGCAGCCGCGCGGTGAAAACCATCAGACCGGAGAAGCACAGGATTATTGTGGACGACAGCGCCTTCGATCACTGCATTGCAGCGGTCGACTATTCGCTGGCCCAGACTATGCTCGGTAGAACTGCAGACCACACCGCAGCGCATGCCTACTTTGCGGTAGCTCTGGGGACCGATATGCTCGACCTCCCGCAGCACAGCTTTCTCATCCCGGAAGATTATGACGAGGTGCATAGAATGGTAGATGATGGACAACTGCCCGATTCATTCCTCATCTATGCGTGCTATACGGAGCGGCAGAAGCCGTCCCTTTTCCTTGTTACGGTGCTTCCCTCCACCCAGCAGATCGACTACCAACGCCGCAAGGCGGAAATCGCGGAAAAGATGATCCGCCAGTTCCGGGAGAAAATAAAGCTCGAACTGCAGGTTCACGCTCAGGAGATCATGGCCCCGGACGACCAGGAGCGGCGCTTCGGCAGCCTGGGCGGGTCGGTCTTCGGGCTGTCGGGTAAGTACAACCGGTACGGATTCAGGCCGCCGAACCGTGACCCGAAGGTTCGAAACCTGAGCTATGCCGGCTCAACTGTCCAGCCGGGCAACGGTGTTCCCCTGGCCATTCGTTCCGGCATGTTCGCCGCCCGGATGATCGGGTGAGTGCTTTCAGCCTCACTGGTTATAGTGGGTGCCGAGAAAAACCACAGAATCAGAATACCTGTTTGATCTGTTGGATGATATCCTCTTTCCTGGGCGGACAGCCTTTTACGGACTGGGCTGCGCCTCGTGTGCAGATGCCTATGCCGAGAGGAATATCGCTGCTCCACTCTTTTCCTTTGAATGCCTGCCCGACGGAAAAGACCGGCTTTCTGCCGTTGCCTTCGAACTTTTGCCGTATCCGCTGCCACAGATCCTCATCTACATCCAGGAGTGCCTGGAACAGCGTTCCGTAGCAGGAGGAGCAGGCCAGATCCTGAGAGACAAGTTCAGGGATGTTGCGTGAAAATTTGGGCATTGAGTAATCTGTTTCCGGTTCATTCAGATGCAGGACCAGCTCCTCTTCTCGGGCCGGATCGTAGAGCTGCCCGCAGCCCAGTTCGTGCGATCTGCGAATGAAAGGGACCTCATCGATATCGAGATACATGAGGGTGCTCTGGTAGCTGTCCAGAAGCACAGGGTCTTCGCAGGCCAGCATGCGGTGCATGGTAGAGGGATTGCCGCCTTCCTCGAAGCCGAGATCTCCGCAGATTCCGTCCATGATGTGAAATGTCGGTTTGTACATCTGATTCAGGCGCGCGATCGGTTCGTGGAGCCCTTCGGCATGAAACCGGCGTTTTTCTTTGTCGGGAATAATTCCCTTGAGGTTTTTCAGCGCCCCGGTGAGCTGCGTCTGACCATGCCCTTTCAGCACAGGGAAATTTATCAGGACATCCGCCTCGAGAGCTGAGTTGCAGATATCAATAGTGTAGTCCTCAATTGTTACGGACGTGGTTGAGTCTTTTTTGGTATCTACAAGCGGAACGCCGTATTTCTTCGAAATGTCAGCATAACCGCATACTTCAAAAGAGCGCATGGTATCTGCAGCCAGCCAGGAGCCTTCAATGATGGAAATATCGTCATATCCGTTTTCCTGAAGATACTGAACGACAGTTTCCACTACTTCAGGTGTGGTGGTTGCACCACTCTTGGCTGCACTTGAGACAACGAGATTTGGTTTCAGCGCGATCGATGACCCTTTGGGGATATATCGCTTCAGATCGACAGTTTTCAGCAGGATATTCGTCATGTAGACTGGATCTTTTCCATAAATGACAGTTATTGGCGGCTGTTTCTCTGCAAACTGCGAGTTTCTGCGCTCGCGATTATACTGTTTGTTCAGTTTCATATGTCCTCTTACTGAATATTAAGAATCAATTTTAATCCATAATCAATTTCTGACATTGAACTCTGTGATAAGACACACACCTTTTCAGCTAACCTTTTCTTATCAATGGTAGTAATCTGAGATATATTTACTACGCCATCTTTCGATAAACCAGATTTCCCTTTTTCAAGAAAAACATTACCAGGCGCCTCTGCAAGATTAAGATTTGTTGTTATTGAAGCAACTATCACTGTATTAATTTTACTTCTATTGAACGAATCATCCTGTATAACTACAACCGGTATACCAAGATCTACCCACCAGATTTCACCACGAATCATTTTTTGTTGCCTCTCGAAGTGATTCAATCCCTATGTCGCTGAAATCATTATCTGCTGGTGAGTTTGAATAAAGGTGGTTTAATTTTTCTGTTATTTTATCCTTATTGTGATGTTCGATAAACTCTTTAATTGCCTTCACATATAACTGACTTCTTGCTAAGCCCAATTGTTTAGCTGTTATTTCGGCATCAGTGAATAAATCATCTGGAATTGAAATAGCGGTTTTCATACCTACAGTATAACAATAGTATAACTATTTTTCAATAGAATTTTCAGGTAATCAGGTATTGCACATAACGTCCCGCGAGTACCGAAGTTGGCAGCCAGCGGGAGCCATTTTGGGCAAAGGCCGAACGGCCGGCGCCGGGTACTCGCTGTTAGGTGTTGTTTTTTCCATCAAAAATCAATCCAGAAGTTCATCACCAGTTATGAATTTTTTTTCACTCTTCTTTGCATCATCAATATAGTTTTCAATAAACCGAATATCCTGAATATCTTCATATAACTCATACATCGATTTCTTGAGAAGTGTTGATTTATCTTCATGCAAATATTCAGTGAGATATTCCAGGATTTTTTCCTCTTCGGCATTTAACCTTACAGATACTACTGCCATTTTTTATAAACCTCCGACCTCTTTGCAATTGTCAGGACATGAATATCAGCATCTTCAATTTTAAAGATTGCACGATAGTTGCCTTTCCTTAGTCTATAGTAATTAATAGATGAATCAGAAACTAATTTCTTTATGTCAAAAAGATTTAAGTCTTTTGTTGTATCAATTGAAATAAAAGCATGAACAAAAAGCTTCGCAATCTCTTTTGGTAGCTTGCCCTTATGGATCTCTTTCTTGATATCTTCATCATAATAAACCATTACGGTAATTGTATTACAATGTCATACAATAGTCAAGGTATTTTTCTATGAAATGACAGATAACGTTCCCGGGGTATATGACGTTTGCCCAAATGGCAAATGTGCCGAAGGCCAAGGGCGAAGCCCGTAGCATATACCCCGTGTTAAATGTAGTGATAGATTTTTGTTATCTCACTTAAAATTACAATGGATCTATTTTTACGCTTTAGTTTGCGTTAACACTTAAGTCTTTCCCATTCGTCGAACATGGGCCGCTTTCAGTTTTTCATACCCAACGGAGGTAAACGGGCAAGCCCTAATACAGATTCCGCACCCGTATTCAGCAAAACCTGCTGAACATTTCTCATACTCGACTGCCGATACATTGCCGTACTCATCTTCTTCGGGATTTTCATAGATGGCCCCTGTCGGGCAGGAGCGGATACACTTACCACAATGGGCGCAGAATTCACTCATCCATCTATGATCCTCCTGGGGTGGGATGTAATCTCCAAGATTTTTAATATCCGTGTAGACAATCGCCGACCGGTGACAGGCTCCGGCTTCCGGAGTTATCAGCATACCGTGTCTGCCCATCGCTCCTATTCCGGCCTTAACCCCGGCTTTGGCATAATCAATAGCCCCGCCCATGGAGTGATTTGGAACCGCATTGTAGTGGAGTTTCCGCAGGAGACGGCTTATCTGATTCACAGCTTCACCGGTCTCTCCGTAAACCCGCATTACCTCGAGCTGTCCATCCATACTGGGAACCGTTTTGAATATCTTTGCATCCATGTTGATGGTGATAATCAGCGCATACGTATATGGGATGCCCTTGCCTTGATACACATCCTCTTCATCCAAACGCAGCCACCCGTAGGAATCGACTCCGAGCTGCCTCATGCGGGTTTCCAGTTTCTTCCAATTCTCGCTGGTTATGCTATTTCGGGAGAAATTTGTCTTCCTTTTGATGAGCCGGAGATTTGACTGCAGCGAGCCCATGGATTTTAGCATATACCCGAATTTTCCGAATAATTTCACAATATCCCCGGGAGAGAAGTGCTTACCATCTGGATAAGAGCGCTTGCTGATTGACTTTTTATTCGAAAAAAGAACCGCATTTTCAGCAAGGTGAATGTCATGCGGACGGGTAAGATCGTTAAGATTCATCTACTTTGGTCTCCTTGCTTTTGTTTTTTTTCTTGAGATAAGCCCTGTATATCTTATGATAATCTGACAGAAAAAAAGTACACGCCCTTATGCATACGGAGCACCCGTACTGTTTCGAGAAAGGAAGGGCACATTTTCGATAATCAATATGCTCTTCACTGCCGTCCTCCAAGAACCTTGGCTGGGAATAAATGGCTCCGGCAGGACAAGCCCGGACGCAGGCGCCGCAGGTACGGCAGAAATCACGGATCCACTCATGGGGATTCCTCTCATTGAAGGGGAGATTCTCGACATCTGTGAGTACGGCGGCAATCCGTACACTCGGACCAAACTCAGGCGTAATAAGTAAGCCGTTGGTGCCAAACTCGCCAAAGCCGGCATCCCGGGCCGCAACGGTCAGATTGAGATTAGTTCCGATGGCCGGGATCGGCTGGGCATTAAATCCTTTCATGCGGAGATCGTCAGATAAAAGATTAACGGCCTTTCCCAGCTCATAGTAGGTGCGGAACACCTCCTTGTTGGTTCGTGCTGATGGAGCAGCTTCCATCTCCTCTGGCTTCATCTCCATAGTTATCACGATCACATTACGAAATAGGACTATCGACTGCTGGAACAAATGCCGCTTCTGCAGCTGGGTGTATCGTATCCCCGAAACTCCAAGCGTACGAGCATATGATTCGAAATCGGACAACTCCTTCGAGTCTATATGTTTTCTGCCTGTATACGGATTCCGTTTAATCGATTTAACCGTTTTAAATAACTCCCGAAAGGAGCCCATCAGGTATTTTGCATACCCGGGCATAGTTTTCACTTTTGAATACAAGCTTCCATATTTAATATTGATCTCCGGGACAATCAGCCCTTCCTTGTACTCCGGCCTACCGTACCACACATCATCTATGGAGCGCAGATGTTTTGTTTCTCTCGGCATCGGAAATCTCATTGAACTACTCCTTCGGTATTGGATCTATCGACTCGGCCATCTTGCGGGTATTATTTAAGAGCCGGGTCAAATAAGTGTATAATTGTTCTTTTTCTTCTTGATTAAAATCGTCAAATAGATCGGCTTCGATATGTTCAGAGAGCTCAACCAGCTTATCAGCGATCGATGCACCCTTTTTCGTCACATAGCAGCGAAGATTGCGTTTATCTTCATCATCAACTACACGTGTGATAAGACCCTTGTCTTCGAGTATTTTCAATGCCTTGGTTACACTGGCCTTGCCGACACTCTTCTTCCGGCTCAACTCCAGCTGATTAATACCCGGTTCGTTGAATATAAAAAGAAAATATTCGAACTGGCCGTATTTAATACCATATTTTGATGCCCTGGCTCCCACATACAAATTAGCATTTGCCGTAATCTCACGAATCAACATGCCGAAATCTTGTGGCTTCACTGTACCCTCCAATCGGTTTGCTGGTAAACTAATTTCAATGTACAGCAAAAAGGTTTACCGGTCAACTATTATTAAAAATAATGCAGCTACAGCATTAAATTTCGAACCACGGAGGAGTCGACTCAACAACTTTGTCTGACATTACATTTAACGGCCCGCTGTTATGCCATGTTCGCCGTGCCGTGGGCCTGGCGTAGATTTTGCCGACTATTCAGCATCGTTCGTTTACGTATAACACTCTATCACAGCCGCTATATTCTGCAAAATTTATGACAGAGGCAAATGTGCCCGAAGGGCCGGAGCGCATCAACAGCTGTTAAATGTTGAACCATATTATCTCGAGCTCTATTCATAATCTGAGAAATCTAGTTTTCTCTTATCACGAAAAGCCTTCCTCCATTCTTCCCTACTCAGCTTCCCTTTGGAAATCACATTTGAAATGAACCCTACCCATGTTTCGTAGAACACATAATCCTGGTGTGGTTCATCGAAAAGACAGTAATCAGTAGGAAGGGTAACTCACGCTTTGTAGGGCTAGTATGAACACACAAGCAGAGGCAATGAGAAGGACCGCTGAACTTATCACTAAATCATCCCGGATAGTCGGGTTTGCCGGCGCTGGGGTGGGTACCGAGTCGGGGATTTCGGACTATCGGAGCAAGGGCGGGCTCTATGACCGCTTTACCCCGGTATATTACGACGAGTTTCTCCCGGACGAGGAGAAACGACGGCTTTACTGGCAGCGAAAGATCGAGATGTGGTCGAGCCTGCGGGATACTAAGCCGAACGCCGAGATTGTCTGCCTCTCCTGCGGCCGCATTTTCCCTGCCGAAGAGCTGATGGAGGGCTTGGAGGCGGGCGGGCCCGCACCCCGCTGCAGCGAAAGCGGCGGGGTGCTGAAACCGAATACCATCTCATTCGGGCAGAACCGTAACAATTTGTAATCTGAAAGAGGTGTTACATCTTTAACACCCAAATACATAAAATCCTCTTTTCATCATAGTCTATTTTGATGCACTACTTCCGCAGGACATGTTTCTTGTTACAGGAAATTTTTATCATGACTCCGAGGAACTTTCAAAAACATATGACCATCCTGACATAAAATCATCAATTGCATGATCAATTTTCAATAGGTAATCGGACGAATATTCTTCTGAATGGTTTTTAATTGCTGCTAATTCATCAAGTAACTCGTTATATTCAGACTGCTCTATTATCAATACTCCTTTTCTTTCATTTATTTGCAAAATTAATTCATCTGACATAATTGGAAGAATATTCTCAAAAAAAGTGGGATTTGTATTATTTAACATTACTTTTATTTTCATTTTAACCTCCAATAAATTTCATGATAAAAGGCTCCACCGTGTTAAGTGCTGTCCATTACTCTATCAATCTCAGAAAAAGGGATCTCCGGTTGTTCGCCAATTGGCGTTTTTCTCATTTCAGAGATCATTTTGGGGGAGTGGTGATAAGCCCGGCGGGCAAGTTGTGCGGCCTCCTCCGGCATGGAAGAGACTATACTCTGTGTGAGCTTGCGAAAGTACTCCGTCTCCAACGCCAGAAGTTTCTCCTCTTCATCTTTAGTTCCTTCGACAAATCGGAAGTTCCGCAGGTGCAGGGTGCTGGGACCGAGGATTCGAAGCAGTTTATTCCCGCTGGCAGTAAAAATTAATGAAAAAAACTCCTTGCTGGTCTCACGCAGTCTTTCTTCAAGCTCTTTTCCCGCTTGGGGGAGCGGTTGATCGTTACTGTAGGCACGGTTTAACTCGGTAAGGTGTTGAATATATTCCTCACACAGGGACTGCAGGCGCTGCGCGCTTTCGGGTAAAATATTTTCCGCGGCCAAGGCAAAGACTTGCGGGTACAAAAGCTCTTCAAACTGCTCTACGTCCCACACTGAAGCCCCCTCTTTGCGAAGGGTTGTGAGCAGGGTATCGGCGAACCAGTCATTCAAAGACTCTGTCACAAACATTCCCTTGCCGTGCTGCACATCTAAAAGCCCCAGAGCTGAAACGATGCGTACAGCGTCCCGAATAACAGCCCGGCTTACCCCGAACTGTTCGGAGAGTTTGGGTTCTGTCGGGAGGGCTGTCCCCGGAGAATACTCCCCTTTCAGGATAGACTCTTTTATGTGCTCCGCAACCTCTTCGGCTAAGGTTGGCTTTCGCTTAATTTTCTGAAAGCTCATGAACCGATACCTCTCCTGCTATATAGTTTTCTGGGTGTTCCTCGACAAATAAGTATAACAGAGCCGACAGCGAAAGGACAGCACCGGCAATGATCCAGGCGGTACTGATGGTGTAAAGCTCGGCCACAGCTGCCAGCAGGATAGAGCTTATCATTCCCCCGGCTTGAAAAAAGAGTGATTCAACGGATAGCAGGGTTGATCGTTGCTGCGCCGGGGTATGCCGGTGAAAGAGGGTAGCCTGGGGTGAACTCAATAGGGCAACTGTAAAGAATATAAGGAAGTAGAAAATCCCGAAGCCTATCAACTGGGCCTGCAGCGCCAGCAGTATCAGTAGTCCCCCGGCAAGCGCCCGAAGGGCTGCAACGACAAAACGGTACTGATTAGAAAATGATTTCCCAATAAATCCAATGACGATTGAACCCAGCGCTCCTGAGAAAAAATATCCGGCTGTCAAAAATCCCAAAATCCATCCCGGTGCCGGACCTTCGGTTAAAAGCTGCACCTGTGGCTGCCAAAGCTGTTCTAAAATGCTAATTCCCAGGCCCAGCACAAGCGCTCCGCTGAGTAGTAGTCGGAACACGCGTGTAGCTTTCAACAGTGTAAAAGACTTTGTAAAAGTGGTTTTAAGCCCGGTGCCGAAATCCGGCTGCACCGCTTCTTCGAGAGACCCAGTGTCTTTCTCAATGATTATGAGGGTGAGGAGAATCTGGAACCCGATAAGTACAACCGATACCCCCGCATTGACAGAGTAACGGCTCATTCCCCATACACCATCTGTCAAAAAACCGATTAGATCCGGATACAATCCACCGAAGAAGGAACCCGCTCCAACACCAGCCAGGGAGAAGATCTCGAGTTTGGCAATAAATCCCTGGAGATTATCTCCTTGTACCCTGTCATTGTAGGCATCTACGAAATATGCATCCATTGCACCGCTGGACAAGGCGCGGCCGACGCCCAGAAACACCGATGAAACAAGAAACAGCGGCATTTGGCTTGCTACAAAAAGCACAGCTACCGCCAGCAGGTTGAAGACGGTGGATAGAAGATAGGTTTTCCGTCTGCCGATGGTATCTGCCAAACCTCCGGTGGGGATCTCCAACAGAATGGTAACCGCTGAATAAAGGGCCATAGAGAGACCAACTTGAAAAAGGGTCAGCCCCTGGGAGGTTTTGATAAGGGTGAGAACCGGCAGGATGCTTCCGACTGCAAACCAGTGCATCCCTTGGTGGGCTCCTGCTATCAGGGTTAATTTTGCTTCTCTCATACTGAGTCCTGCTTAGATATATGGTCATATTGTCATCATATGACATGAAGAGTATAGTGGATTATGGACCGGAGTTCAAGGAATTAATTCTCAGGCTAAGAAAATACCGAAGTAGACTTCTGAGGCGGCCCAATGTGCTGCTGGCACGCCTTGCGTAGTGAAATTGGTCATTGGGCGTGTATCAATAATGAAATCTGGAGGCGATGATCTTTGTCATATCGTTTTCAACTTCATATATTATTCTGTGTTTCTGTTCGATCCTGCGGGACCAGCAGCCCTGCAATTGATACCGTAAGGGTTTTGGTTTTCCAATACCTTCAAATAGGCTTCGTTGGATGTCTCTAATCAGGTCGTTGACTCTTCGTAGACTTTTTTATCATTCTTTTATCAGTAGAGGTAGTCTTGCCATGATTCTGGGGTTGAACAAGAGATTCATTCTTCAATCAATTCTTTGATGTATATCCATTCCAGAACTTCTCTGTTTCTTTTGATCTAAATCCAATAAAATGGTTTTCGGTGAGTATGCGCTACTGCAACTATTATAATTCTTTCATTTTCTAAGTAATAGACTATTTTGTACGGAAACCGTTTTAACAAAAATCGTCGAGTTGATTTTGTTTCCTGTTGCCAAGCTTCTGGGTATCTTTTTATCCTCTTTAGAGATTTATTTACCTCATATTTAAACCTTATACCAAGCCCAATTTCTTGTAATTCATAATATTCTATTGCACTTTTGAACTCTTCATATGCTATAGTGGAGAATTCAATCTTCATAAAGGTTTTTACATTTCTGAATATGGGATTGTTTCTAGTTGCCCCTTTTTTAAAGCTGTAACTCTTTTCTCTATCTCTTCATGCCATATTTCGTCAATATTACGGTCTGGTTCATCAAGGCTTGCGAGTAAGCCGTCTATCAACAGTGTTTTATCTTGAGGCCTGAGAGACAGGGCTTCCTTTAATAATTCTTCAGTGTTCATATTTAAAGTATACGACTTAGTATGCTGTATGTAAATATTTCGGTTTGGGATGAGGTGGGTTTTTAGGGATAGAGGAAAAAGTTGCGTCGACGCAACTTAGTAAAAACACTATATAGAAGAAGGAGCTCCAAGGGGGGAGCGGAATAGCCCGCCCGCTGCACCCGGCGGAGCGGAGGAGCGGAGCCGGAATAGTGCAGCGGAGCCCCAGCCTTTACCCCGCGGCTATGGAGCGCGGGGGCGCTCCCCCGCCAAAAACTGGCTGGGAGTTAGACGGCGCGGCCGCCCTGCTGCTGGTACTGCAGGCGGTAGAGGGTGGCGTAGAGGCCGTCGCGGGCCAGGAGCTCGTCGTGGCGGCCGGATTCGGCCAGCTGGCCGTCGTTGAGGACCAGGATGCGGTCGGCGTTGCGGATGGTGGACAGGCGGTGGGCGATGACGATGGCGGTGCGGGTGCGCTCGGATGCCGAACGTCAGCGCATGTTCACCGACCCGGCGGAGCGCTACACGCAGATGGCCAGCGACCGGACCTACAACCGCCTGGCCGAGATCGCCCGCCTCG
>JAASTM010000159.1 GCA_021767325.1 Spirochaetales bacterium | reverse complement strand
GTAGCGGAGAATAGTATCCAGAGAAGTTTTTTTTGTTCCATCTTCAACCCTGCCGTTCAATCATAGTTAGAAACTCCGTAATCCTGCGCTGCAGAGCCTCGCGGCTCTCGGAGTTCCCTACATTATACATATCGACACTCTTTGTCTTTTTTTTAGGAAAGAGTCCTCGCTGCGACCAGAATCTCTGCAGGATCTGTAGGAATGACCATCCGTTCCTGCTGCGGGCCCGCTTTATCCGCGCCGTCAGAGGAGCCCTGATCACAAGTACATAATCACAGAGAGTGTGCAGGTCCATCGGGAACAGGAGCGCGGCATTTATGCAGACATCCACTCCGCGGGAAGTGTAATATTCGGTAGACTGCCGGACGATTGCCCGCATTCGCGGGTGTACGATCGCTTCCAGGGCCCTGAGCTTTCTAGAATCGGAAAACACAATTTCACCCAGAGCACTGCGGTTCACCCGGCCGTCCGAATGGAAAACCGCACTGCCGAAGGCCGCCTCCAG
Source organism: Spirochaetales bacterium (assembly GCA_021767325.1). The sequence continues at coordinate 5,712 of JAASTM010000159.1, read as the reverse complement.
GGCCGCCCGCTCCTCCTGCAGGGCCCGGTGACCGGTTTTATCCACATCTATTACCTGCCAGCCCCGCTCGGCGAAAAATCCGGCGGCGGTATCCTTTCCGACGCAGCACTTTCCAGTTAATCCTACAACCTTCGCCATAGTCCGTTAATGGAGTTCTCCCCAGCTCTCGCCCACCTCGACACTCACTTTGAGCGGGACAGAGAGCTTGATGGCCGATTCCATCTCGCTGCGAATCATTTTGCCGTAGTCTTCAGCCTTGTCACTTGGTGCCTCAAAGATCAGCTCATCGTGTATCTGAAGCAGCATCCTCAGGTCGAGCCCTTCGTCGCGAATACGCCGGTCGATCCTGATCATCGCCAGTTTAACGATATCCGCAGCGGTACCCTGAATCGGGGTATTCACCGCGATCCGCTCGGCTCCGCTCTTTTCGGTGCGGTTGCGGCTGTTAATGCCGGGTATGCTCCGCCGCCGGCCGAGCATCGTCTCGGAGTAGCCCTTCCGTTCGGTGGATTCGACGGTTGTATTGATAAACTCCTGGATTTTCGCATAGCGGTTGAAATAGGCGCTTATGAACTCGTCGGCCCGGGCGCGGGGTATCTTCAATTCCTGGGACAGGCGGTAGCCGGACATCCCGTACATCACTCCGAAGTTGATGGTCTTGGCAATACGGCGCTGTTCCGGGCTCACGTTCTCGGGGTCCACTCCGAAGATAAGCGCACCCGTGCGGCTGTGCACATCGCTGCCGCTGCGGAAGGCCTCCTGCAGCTGCGGATCACCGGAGAGATGGGCCAGGACCACCAGTTCGATCTGACTGTAATCGGCACTGATGAGCTTCCAGCCCTTCTGCGGTACAAAGGCTTTACGGATCCGCCGGCCGGCCTCGTCGCGAATCGGGATGTTCTGTAGGTTCGGGTCGCGGCTCGAGAGACGGCCGGTCGCCGTGCCGGTCTGCACAAAGCGGGAGTGAATACGGCCGGTTTTCTCATTGACCAGCTCGGGGAGGGTATCGACGTAGGTGGACTTCAACTTAGAAATTCCGCGGTGCTGCAGCACCAGGGCCGGGACTATGTCCTCCTCCGCCAGCTGCTGCAGGACATTCAGGTCGGTGGAGTATCCGGTTTTTGTCTTTTTGATGGGCTTGAGCTTCCGTTCGACGAACAACACTTCCTGCAGCTGTTTAGTCGAACCGATGTTGAACTCGTATCCCACTTCGCTGTAGATCTTACTCTCGATCTCCTTCAGCTGCTCCGCCATCTCTCGGGAGTACTCATTCAGACGGTCATCCAGCAGTCGGATTCCCCGCAGCTCCATGTCGGCCAGAATCCGGACCAGCGGCATTTCCACATCAAAAAAGAGGCTGTTCAGCCCCGCTTCCTTCAACTGCGGGGCAAATACCTCATAAAACCGCAGGGTTACATCGGCATCCTCGGCGGCATACTCGGAGGCCGGCTGCAGCTCTACATCCGAAAAGAGATTACCCTTCTCGACTACATCGGAGTAATGGATGGTTTTATATCCGAGGTGCTTCTCCGCCAGACTGTCCATACCATATCCATTGGCCGTAGTATCGAGCAGCCAGGCGGCAATCATCGTGTCAAATGCGAGATTGCGGACCTCCGTACCCCAGCGAGAGAGCACCTTGTAATCGTACTTGAAATTGTGCCCGATCAGCTTGAGCTGAGAATCCTGCAGCAGTTCATTCAGAACTGTCTGAACCTCCTGCTCGGGCAGCACCTCTTTTCCGCCGGCTTTCAAGGGTATGTAGTAGGCCTCGCCGACCTTAAAGGCGAGACTGAAACCGACCGGATCGGCGGTCATCTCGTTCAGGCTGGTGGTTTCCACGTCGAATGCAAACTGGCCGGCCTTTTTTACCTTCTGCACCAAGTCGCGAATCTCCTGGATGGAGGTAACAGCCGTATACCTGCCCCGCTCCGAGTAGCCCGGAGCCTTCTCTTCGCCCGGCCGCAGTACCTGCTGCTCCTGCTTTTGACTGAGAGAGCCGCCTTTGGCCTGCTCGGCAAGGGATTTTGCCCCGTACTGCAGCAGATAGGGCACCGCCGCCTTACGGTCCATAGCTTCCAGAGAAAATTCCTGCAGATCGGTGGGGCACTTTTCAGAGCTGTGCAGCACTACCAGTTGGCGGCTGAGATAGGCCAGATCGCGCCCCTCTCTCAGCTTCTTCTGTTCACCCTGGCTGCATTCATCGATATGATCGTATATTCCGTCGAGGGTGTCATACTTCTGCAGCAGTTTCACCGCGGTCTTTGGTCCGATTCCCTTTACTCCGGGAATGTTATCGGCGGAATCACCGATCAGTGCCAGGTAGTCAATGATCTGGTTCGCTTTGATACCGTAATCACTCACCACCTCAGCCGGCCCGATATTGCGGTACTGACCCTTGTCGGGACGCAGCATGCTGACCCTTTCGTCCACCAGCTGCAGCAGATCCTTGTCGCCGGATACGATATAGCAGTTACGCTCGCTTTCGGTACAACTGCGCGCCAGAGTGGCGATGAGATCGTCGGCTTCGATGCCGTCCTCCTGCAGTACCTTGATTCCCATTGCCCCGAGAATCTCCTCGATATAGGGCACCTGCGCGTGCAGGTCCTCCGGTGCTTTTTCACGATTTGCTTTGTACTCTTCGTACATTTCGTGGCGGAAGGTAGGCACCCGCGAGTCCATCACAACTGCAAAGTAATTGGGGTTGTAACTGTCCAGCAGCCCTAAGAGGGTGCGAAAGAAGCCGAACAGCGCGGATACGTTTCTTCCCTGGGGGTCGGTCAAAGGACGGTTGATAAAGGCAAAATAGGAGCGGTAGATGATGCTGTAGCCGTCAACTAAATACAGGGCGTCTTTTTTCATGTTTCTATATCAATATAACGGGATTGAGGCGATGCACTCCCCCGGCCTGCGCGGGCCCGAAAGCGCCTGACATTCTCCAGATTGCGGGTCAGAACACCGAGTTCCGCGCTCAATCTGTCCTGGTTTTCACGATTCTTCTGCAGAGCCAGCTCACATTTCTCATTGAAACTCTGCTCGAGCTGCTGCTCTTCCCGGGAATCGGCAGCATGATCTGCAGTATCCGCACCGCTTCCACCGGCGGCGGCCCGGTCGCCGGAGAGACCGGTTATAACCTTCTGTAGCGCTTCGATCCGCCGCAGAAGCTCCTGTTCCATATGGGAGTGAACAGTCAGCTTCTCTGAGTCGCTGTGAGTTATATCTTCATTTTGATAGTCGAGCACCTTCAGGTATGTGTCCATAACACTGTCCCTCAGGTGCAGATAGGTGAGAATCGACATAGGATAAAGCCCCCTTCAGAGCTGTGATTTAGAACAGAATGGGGAACTATCCGGCTACGTTTATGCCGCCTGAACTCTGACCACCGTTTTGAGCCTTATTTATGATCTGGTCCCAGGCGCCGCGCAGTTCATTCAACTGAGTGCGGACCGTACCCAGCATCTCGGCATCCTTCTTCATGTTGGCCTGCATCATATGCTGGTTGAAAAACATATAGAGACCGTAGAGCCCTTGGGCTATATCGCCGCCTTTTTCGAAATCGAGGGAGACCATGAGCTCGGTTACCATGTCCTGGGCCCGCAGAATCGCAGTGTTCACCTTGTCATACTCACGAGTATTGTCCTTCAGCAGGCGAATGGACGTATCCAACTGCCGAATGGCTTCGTCGTACAGCATAATAATGATTTTGCCCTGGCTGGCAGTTTTTATGTGGGTTTCTTTGTATGCATTCAGTTTGTTCTGCATGCTCACACTAACCTCCCCTCCCGATATATACGCATCTTTTCTTTATTGTCGGTCTCTATCACGTTTCTCTTAACCTTTTTCCTTCTGCTCTTTGGACATTTTATCATAGTCCCTTCCCAAAAATCACCCCTAGCGAGCGTGCTCGATAAGAGTTGACACCGGAACAACTTTATATCCCTTTGAGATCAAACCGTCAATCAGCAGATCGAGATATTGGAACAGATAATCCTCCCGGCCGCCTTTCACTGTGCCGATTCGGATTGGAATAATCGATCCCGGTTTCTTCTTCATGAGTACTCGCTCAACCAATTCCGGGGATGAACGGTACATACTATCCTCTTCGCTTTTCGGCACCCAATCAAGCGGGTCTACATCATAGCTTATATAGGTATAATTCATCTCGATCGAGGCTTCGATTATCTGATTATTTACAAAATAATAAGGGGAATGCCACAGCAGAGCCAGTTCGTCGCCCCGTCCGGCTTCATCGGCGGTAATATTGAAGTACTCGTCCTCATTCCGGGCCAGCCCCTGTTTTATAAACTCCTTGCTGATCTGATAACGCGCATCGGTCATATTAAAGTAAGTATAGAACAGCGAACCGATCTCATGATTCGAACTGGCCAACTCTTTTACCGCCTCCGGATTTCTGCGCATAAACTCACCGTTTATAAAGAAGGTGCATCTCAATCCGTAGTCGTGCAGAGTATTCAGAACCTCGGTCAGCCCCTCCACCGAATCGATCGCATTGAACACCAACGCCACTTCACGCCGGCGCAACCGTGAACCGTGGTTGAAATTCTTGAAGTTGACCGGCTCCTCTTTCTCCGGAAAGGGCTCATAGGTGTGGCCGGCGTGCGGGGCGAGCTGCGTTGTCTTGTACTCCTTGATATGGCGAACCATGATCATGTTCTGATAACTGCGTCCCTCGGGATTACTGCTCAGGTAGACCCGGTAACTCTCATTGGCGATTTGGCTTGGGACCAGACTGATATCCTCAGCAGCCGCTTGCCAGCCTTCGCGAGGGCTGTATGTATACTGGTCGCCCGCCGCCACAGTATACACCTTGCCGTCCTCACCGTAGCCGTAAGTTCCGGGCTGGCTCAGAGCAATCAGAGTATCCGCAGACTCGTTCAGCCGGTAACGCCTGATAAACTGCCGTCCGGAGACGATCAGCTCGTCATCGGCTGTCCAGTTGGCGTGCAGAGGTTCGGAGTGCTGCAGGGTTTGGGTGGTACTCCACCGGTCATACTGCTTAATAAGCACACGGTCCGGATAAATGAGGGCTGCATGCCGGCCGTCCGGCGCCAGTACCAGATCCTTTATACTGTCCGCTTCGAGTTTTTCAAAGGCCACCGAACTCGCATTTTGGGCTTCCCGGGCAGCGAGATCGAGCCGGAACAGCGCGGTATTGCTGCGGCCGCCCTGGATACTGCCGGTCAAGACGGTGATTACGTCCTTTTCCGACCACAGCAGACGCTGAATACGGGTGTTCCGCGGCAAATAGAGGTACGGCAGCGACACAGTCGAGCCGGTGCTCAGGTAGTCGTCGTTCTTCAGATAGTAGAGAATGAGGTTACGGCCGCCCTTGTTGAACAGCAGCTTCGCTCCATCGGGAGATACGTAAAAACTGTCAAAATTGTAGTCGAACTCGAAAGGCACCTTGCCCACGACCTGGCCCGCATCAAGCAAATCGCTGTAAAATGAACGGGTAAAAAACTCGGCACTGAAAATTCTGTACAGCACCGACTCATCAATGTAGTAGAGCTGATTCTGCTGTGTCCACTGCACATTTGCAAGAGTGCCGTCCCCGATCAAACGCAGCTCCTCGCGCATGACCTCGTCACGCTTCAGCTGATTCATCGAGTAGTAATAGAGCTGTGAGCCTTTTTCATACACGAAGTACTTGGAGTCCGGCGACCATAGCGCATTGGGCTCTTCATATGAGAT
>JAASTM010000158.1 GCA_021767325.1 Spirochaetales bacterium | reverse complement strand
ATGTACGAATACCGTGCGAACGAAAAAGGACTCGACTTTGCAGTGGGCATAGAGCCCGGGACGCCGCTCGAAATATACGCGGATGCGCACCGACTGCGACAGATCTTGTACAATCTGGTAGGTAACGCCCTCAAGTTCACCGAATCCGGGAAGGTCGCTTTAAAAATCGAAGGAAGCAAACATGAGGAGAACAGTGCAGATCTGCGTATCTTGGTGAGTGACAGCGGCATCGGTATACACCCCGAGGAGAAGGAGCGGATTTTCGACGCCTTTACTCAGCAGCGTGGTCAGGAGGAGCGTTTCGGAGGCACCGGCCTGGGACTCACTATTACCCGTCGCTTGGCGGAGGCCATGGATGGTCTTATAGAGGTCCACAGCAGTCTCGGGCAGGGCAGCACCTTTATTGTATATTTTCCGCACATGAAACTCACCGGAGGCGGAATAGCCGGAGAAATCGAGCACACAGCACGGCAGGTAGAGCATTCTGCCCCGGCGCTGCCGGCTGATTTTAGCGAGTTTGATTTTGACTCTCCGGTAGAGAGAAAGAGCGAGCTGCTCGAGTGGCTGAGGGGGCCCGGGACGGAACGCTGGGAACACATATCCGGCACTCTGTTTATGGATGATATTCGTGATTTCAGCCGTCTATTGCAGAGCCGCGCAGAGCTCCATCAGGCGGAGGTGCTGAAAAAGTACGGCCAGGCGCTCGAGAGGCATGTGACGAGCTTGAATCTGGCAGCCTTGAAACGACTTTTATATCATTTTCCCGTCTTGATAGAAGGTCTTCAACAGGCTCCGGAGAGATAGGCGACTATGCAGCCGCGTAACTACCTGCGTCTCTCCGCCATGATGTTTCTGTTCTACGTGGCGGCGGGCGCGCATATTCCGCTTCTCAGTCTATACCTCAACAAAGGCCTCGGCTTTACCGGCGTGCAGACCGGTACCATTCTCTCGATGTCGGCACTCTCGGCGGTGGCCGCACCGCTGGTCGGTTCGTTTATTGCCGACCGGATTATGGCGGCCGAGCGAGTGCTGGCGGTTTCGCAGATAGGCGGGGCAGCGGTAATGTGGCTGCTGACGCTGCAGGACCAGTATCTGCCCTTTCTCATACTCTATATTGTGTTTCAAATGCTCTTCGGGCCGGGAGTGGCGCTGACCAATGCGATCGTGTTCCATCATGCTCCGGACGCCCGCCGGCAGTTCGGGAACGTACGCCTGTGGGGTACCGCCGGCTGGATTGCCGTTGCTTGGTTTTTCAGCTTTTTGTGGCTGGACCGGCCCGGCGGGAGTATCGGGGATGCCCTGCGTTTTACCGCTCTGGTGGGCGGGCTGTTGGGGGTATATGCCTTTACACTGGCTCCCAAGCCCCAGGCCGGACCGCGGCGCCGCGAGCTCATCCCGCGGGCGGCGCTGCGGATTCTACTGCAGCCGCGGGTGCTGATAGTTGCCTTAGTCGGCCTGGTGGTGCAGTCGGTGGATAAATACTATTACTTCGGTACAGCCCCCTTTCTGGACGCCATCGGGGTTCCCGAATCCTCGATTATGCCGGCTATGAGCCTGGGACAGGCCACCGAAGTGCTGGCAATGGTGGTTCTGGCGGGGCTGCTGGCCCGTTTCAGCTACCGCCGGGTACTCCTGCTGGGAGTGCTGATGGAACTGCTGCGCTTCGCCTTCCTGATTCTCAGCGCCCTTACCGAGAGTCCGCTGGCGGCGTATATCGGGATAGCTTTTCACGGTCCGGCCTTCGCCTTCTACTTCTCGACTGCATTTATATACATCGACAGCTTTACGAACGAAGAGTCCAGGGCGGGAATGCAGCAGCTCTTCAACCTGGTTACTATGGGAATCGGCAATTTTCTCGGCAGTATGCTGGCCGGCGGGGTGTTCGACATAGCGGCGGTAGACGGACGGGTGCGCTACGGGTGGTTCTGGGGTATTCCCGCTGTACTGGTGATAGCGATGCTTGCGGTGCTGGCCTCGTTCAGATTTCGCCGCCGCTGAGTATTTTCGACGGCAGTTTGCACTCCGTTTGAAGTTATTCCTTCAGTTAGAAACAGAAACTACGAAATTCTCATTGACAAATGGGTGCCCGGTTGGAATAATAAATATTCATGCTATATTAACAAAAAAGGAGTGTGTTGATGAAAAAAGCATTAAATGTACTATTAGTCTTCCTATTGGCTTTCGCCGTTTTTGCCGGCGGACAGCAGGAGGCTGATCAGGGCCAAGCAGCCGGAGAAGCTACTGAGGAAGCTGCCGAAGATTCGAAGTACGGAGGAGTTCTGGTTTTCGGACGCTCCGGAGATTCTGTTGGACTGGACCCGGCCCGTGAAACCGACGGAGAGTCGTTTTACGCGACTACTCAGATCTACGATAATCTGGTTGAGTTTAAGAACGGTACTACCGAAATACAGCCCGCTTTAGCAAAAGATTGGGACATCTCCGAAGACGGACTGACCTTTACGTTCTATCTGGAAGAAGGGGTTAAATTCCACGACGGAACTCCTTTTAACGCCGATGCGGTTGTGTTTTCGCTCGGTCGTCAGCTGTGGGAAGATCATCCCTACTACGACTTGGGACCCTGGAAGTACTGGGGCTACATGGATATGAGCAATATCGTCAAAGATATTGAAGCCGTGGATGACTATACCGTTAAGATCGAGTTGCAGAAGAAGGAAGCTCCCTTCCTGGCCAACCTGGCAATGGACTTTGCCGCCATGGTCAGCCCGACTGCGGTTGAGAAATATGGTGAGGATTTTCCGAGCCACCCGGTTGGAACCGGACCCTTCAAGTTCGTAAGCTGGAAGAAGGACGACAACATCGTTCTCGAACGCAACGAAGACTACTGGCGCCGCCCGGCCTACCTCGACCGTCTGATCTTGAAGGTTATCCCCGATGCAACCGCCCGTTATCTGGCACTGCAGAAGGGAGAAATTGACGTGATGGACTTCCCCTCGCCTGAAGATATTGCCGATATGAAGGCCGATCCTAATATCAAAGTTATTCAGCAGCCCGGCTTGAACGTAGGTTACCTGGCGATGAACTGTCAGAAAGAACCCTTCGATGACAAGCGCGTTCGGCAGGCCTTTAACTACGCCATCAACAAAGAGGAAATCATCGCTGCGGTATTCGGCGACGCCGGAACCCCTGCCAAGAACCCGATTCCTCCCACGATGTGGTCCTACAACGAAGACATCGATCCGTATCCATACGATCCTGCGAAAGCCAAAGAATTGTTGGCCGAAGCCGGTTATCCTGATGGGTTCAAAACCGATTTGTGGGCTATGCCGGTTGCACGGCCTTACTTCCCCGACGGCCGCAAGGTTGCCGAGATTATGCAGGCTCAGCTGAAAGAGATCGGCGTAGAAGCTGAAATCGTCAGCTATGAATGGGGAACCTACCTCGAAGGCACCGACCATGGTAAGCATCAGGCCGCCCTGCTGGGATGGACCGGTGACAATGGTGACCCGGATAACTTCCTGTTCGTGCTGCTCTCGATCCCGGCGGCGCAAGTTCCAGCTGGAAACATCGCCTTCTGGAAGAATGAGGAGTTCAACAACCTGGTTCTAGAAGCCAAGTCGACCTTCGATCGTGACAAGCGAATTGAGCTGTATAAAGAGGCCCAGGAAATCTTCCACGAAGAGGCACCGTGGGTTCCGATAGCTCACTCGGTAGTTTCTGAGCCGATGAAGCCCTACGTCATGAACTTCAAGCTCTCTCCGGTTGGAAAGCGCGTATTCTACAACGTGTGGCTGGACAAGTAATCTTCACGCTTCGAAAATCGATGATTTTTGCACGTGACTGAACATTGTAACAATTTCGGGAAACAGAGGCCGTTAGGTCTCTGTTTCCTTTGTTTGAAAAGATAGTGGTTTACAAATGCTAAAATACTTATTGAAAAGGCTTTCCCTACTTATTCCGACCCTGATCGGTGTTGCTACCCTCGTATTTGCCATGGTTGCCCTTTCTCCCGGAGATCCGGCACGGGTTATGCTGGGAGAACGGGCCACAAAAGCTCAGTTAGAAAAAATTAGGAAAGAGATGGGCCTTGACCGCCCATTAATCGAGCAGTACGGCATCTATATGAAGAATATGGCCCAACTCGATTTTGGAGAGTCGATTAAAACCGGCCGCAAGGTAATGGACGAGATAAAGGAGCTGTATCCGGCTACCATCGAGCTGGCATTTTTTGCCATGCTGTTTGCCAGTACCGTCGGTATTATTATAGGAGTTTTATCCGCCACCCGGCGGAATACCTGGATCGACTATACCTCTATGATGGGGGCGCTGTTCGGGGTGTCCCTGCCGGTCTTCTGGCTGGCGCTGGTACTAATAATGATTTTTTCGGTCGGGTTTGACTTACTACCGACTGGCGGACGTATTAATATTCGCTATTACTTCGAACCAATCACAAATTTCTACATTATCGATTCATTTATCTATTTGCTGCGTGAAGGTGATCCAAAGTTCTTGATCTCAACACTGCGGCACATGGTTCTTCCGGCGATTGCTTTGGGTACCATTCCGTTGGCAATTATCGCCCGGGTTACCCGCAGCAGCATGCTGGAAGTTCTCAAACAGGATTATATCAAGACCGCCCGCTCGGCCGGTATCCTTGAGAATAGAGTCGTCTACCGTTATGCCTTAAAAAATGCACTGCTGCCGGTCATCACGATAATCGGTATACAGTTTGGACTGCTTTTATCGGGAGCGATTCTTACCGAGACTATCTTTGCCTGGCCGGGTATCGGAAAGTGGCTGTATAAGGCCATTGAGGCACGGGATTATCCGGCGGTACAGGGCGGGGTTATTGTGATTGCAACCACTTTTGTGCTCATCAATTTGGTGGTTGATATTTTGTATTCGCTAGTAAATCCGAAGATCAGGCTGCAATAATGAAAACTGAAAATAACGACAAAGACATGAACATAGAGAGGACCGCCGACAGAATGCCTCCGGAGGGCAAAATGTTGGATGTACCGGATGAACCTACCTTCTTTCAGGAATCGATTCATCAGTTAAAACGGAACAAGGGTGCAATTGCCGGATTAGTTGTGATTGCTCTATTCCTGGCAGTGGGAATTTTTGCCCCCTACGTTGCCCCGCACGATCCCCTTGAACAGGTAATCGAAATGCGGAAATCACCTCCGTTTACCGAAGGCTACCTGCTTGGAACCGACGACCTGGGCCGTGATATGCTATCCCGGCTCATTTTCGGAGCTCGGATTTCCATGATAATTGGGGTGGTTTCGGTTGGTATAGCGATGTTTTTCGGTTTGCTGGTCGGTGTAGTCTCCGGCTATTACGGAGGATGGTTTGACAAGATCGTAATGCGCATAATCGATATTATGCTTGCATTTCCGTATGTATTATTAACGATAGTAATCGTGGCTATTCTGGGCCCCTCACTGACAAATGCAATGATCGCGATCGGTATTAGCCAGATCCCGCGCTACGTACGTCTGGTGCGCGCTTCGGTGCTGGCCGAAAAAGAGGCCGACTATGTAACCGCCGAGCGTTCAATCGGGGCCTCAAACTCTGAATTGATGTTCGGCTCTATCCTGCCGAACTGCCTGGCGCCCATATCGGTACAGGCAACCCTGGGCGTCGGCGAGGCTATTCTGAGTTCGGCCGCGCTCTCCTTCCTGGGGCTAGGCGCCCAGCCGCCCACTCCGGAATGGGGCCTGATGATCGCCAGTTCGCGTGAGTTTATTACCAGCGCCTGGTGGATCGTCACTTTTCCCGGTATTGCTACGTTGTTCGCCGTATTGGGTTTCAACCTATTCGGCGACGGGCTGCGCGACATACTCGATCCGAAGTTGAGGGACTAAGGCATGGATGATTCAACACTGCTGTCAATACAGAACCTTGAGGTGAACTTTTACACTCAGCGCGGCGTGGTGCGGGCTGTACGGGACATCTCTTTCGATATCAGGAAGGGCGAAACACTGGCCCTGGTGGGTGAGTCGGGCTGCGGAAAGTCCGTAACCGCCCACTCCATTAACCAACTGATCCCGATGCCTCCAGGAAAAATAGACAACGGCAAAATCATGTTCGAGGGCAAGGATCTGCTTACCCTTACGGAGCGCCAGATCAGAAAGCTGCGGGGGCAGCGTATCTCGATGATTTTTCAGGAACCGATGACCAGTTTGAACCCGGTCTTCAAGGTAGGCGAGCAGATAGCGGATATATTTCTCACCCATCAGAACATAAGCAAGCAGGAAGCCTGGAAGCGGGCGGT
>JAASTM010000157.1 GCA_021767325.1 Spirochaetales bacterium | reverse complement strand
TGGCCCTACGGCACGAACGCATATGAGGGGTACGACACCAGTGACGGTCCTTTCCTGTATGTGGGGCCGGAGCTCACCCCGCAGTATGAACTATTCGAGCGCGTGCTGGCCGTACGCGTGGCGGATGAGATTCGTCCTTTCTCCTATAAACAGATGTGGGATGAAAAAGTACTCACAGAGCAGGTCGGAGGGCGAGAAATCGCGCTTTTCTGGCAGGCGGGAACCGCCTCGGCGGTGGATGCTTCGGCGGTGGCTATCGGGCGCGATGTAGGCAGTGCCAACGCCTACTTTCCGCAGATAAACGATCGCAGCCTCACTTTTTTCCATGATGGTCAGGAAATCAGAGACCGGGAAACCGGCAGCACATGGTCATTGAGCGGCGTTGCGCTCGAGGGCGAGCTGGAGGGCAGCCGCTTAGAGTCACCGATCAGTTTTCAGCACTTCGGCTACTCCTGGTTTGCCTTTAAAAACGAGTACTAGCCGTCCGCTTTTATGGGCTGCTATGGGCGAATGATTTTAGCGGTTCCGCTGCGTTCAAACGAAAAGCTGTAGGTTTGTTCTCCGGGACTGGCTTCCGCCTGCCCGGTCAAAACATACTCCATAGATTTATCACCGATAAGAATATCCACGGTTCTGCGGCCGGCCTGCATATAGTTGATCTGCAGTGGCATAGCAAAGCTTCTGCTGTCGCCGGCTTCCAGGCGAAACTCCCCGGGCAGTGCTTCCCGAACCCAGGGTTTACCGGCAAATGAGAACTCGTGGGGCTGCGGTGTATAGCGCACTGCAAAGGAGTTCGGATTGCGCACTTCCACCACATACTCCAGCCTGATTATCCTGGTTTCGAACTGACGGATAATGACCTCCGGTACACTCACCTGCGGGAGCTCAGGCCGCTGGATGCTGCCCACAGCTGACGCGCTGAGCAGCCGGCGTTCGCCACTGCCTTCAGACACCTGTGCCTCCAAGGTGAGGGAAAATTCCAGCTCCGGCTGCAGGGCTTCCGGATCAGCCGGCTGTGGTGCTCCCAGCGGCAGCTCTAGGTTCAGTTCGATAACTTTCTCGCCGCCGGGCGCTATGCTGAGCCCCGGTTCTCGATGCTCCGATTGTGGGGCACTGCTGAGCCCGCCCTCGAGTGAGTAGTGGTAGTGCTCCAGCCTGAGCGGAAACCCGCCGGGGTTCCGCAGCAAAAACTCAGCCCGCAGCTCTGCGGTTTCGAATGAGACTACTTCGGCTTCGGTTGATCGATGTTCGAGGGTTGGCGGGCCCGTTTGTGGTAGCGGTGCAGGTTCGGGGATCTCTTGGCTTGCGCAACCGGTACACAGTAAAAGCAGGCTCATGAGCAGTAGGCCCGCACTGTAGACGATAGGTGATTTCATAGCTATATAATCGGCCGGCACAGCTTCCAACTCAAGACGACCGGCGGTATTATTCCAGCCGCACGCCCTGCCGTTTCAGTTCACTCTGAACCGCAGTGATGTCGACCTGGTCAGTGGAACTCTGCTCGCGCAGCGAAACCGCCGCGGCGATACCGGCACCCTGTCCAGTGACGGTGCAGCCCATCATGTTGCGCATGGCCGTGTGTGACACGCGGTCACCGGCCACCGCCCGTCCGGCTACCAGCAGATTGTCGACCGCATCCGGAACCATACAGCCATAGGGTACCTGAAAAAAGCGTCCGGTACTCGGAAGCACCAGGATGTTGTAGCCGTCCAAAAACTCAGGGAAAATACCGATCGAATCCTTGAATACCGCCTGACTGGTCACGTCCTGTTCGGTGAGGCGGTAGCGGCCGTTGATCTTACGGCTATCGCGGACTCCGAGAGTCATCGAAAAGTTGCGCAGTTTGGCATTCTCAAAACCCGGGACTACCGCCTTCAGCGCTTTCAGAGCTTCCATCGCCTCTTTGCGGCCCCGCTGCGAGGCCTCGGTCAGATCACGGACATCCGTTGCATCGTAGCCCTTCATGTACACCAGATTGAGGTTGGTTGCTTCGCCGGCCTCCGAAAGGGCCGACCATGTGCCGCCCAGCTCGACATCTTTTGCAATGACCCCCATCTGTTTGGCCCGCTCGAACTCCTCACCCAGGTAAGGAGTCAAGAGCTCGTCTTCCTTTCCGGTAGTGGCTGGTGTCCACTCGGTAGCCCAGTCGGCATACTTTTTAGGATGCGACCGGGCATACTCGAGGAATCGCTGCGGATCGACGCCGGCGCAGCTGAATACGGTGCTTACTCCCAGCATCTCTTCCTTGGGGAGTTTGTGATAACTGCAGCCGGACAGATGCGCTATATCGGCATCGCCGGTACAGTCGATAACCCTTTCGGCCAGGATCGCCTGCCGGCCTGACTTACTCTCGGTAATGACCCCTTTGATCCGGCCGTCTTCCACTATAGTTTCAACAGCCATCGTATGCAGCAGAGGACGTACACCAGCCTCGGTCAGCAGATCATCAGCAACTACTTTGAAGATATCGGCGTCGAGGCACTGACTGTCATTGTAGGGCCACTTGGTAGTTCCGCCCATGCGGGAGGCCAGTCTTTCCATCTCTATCCCGATGCCTTCGGATTCGATAGTACCCTCATAACGGTACCAGGCGAGCGTCTCCATCCCGACAGTGGTAATAACTCCTCCGAAACAGCCGAAGCGCTCCATCAGCAGCGTGTCGGCTCCACTCCGGCGGGCGGCCAGAGCCGCCGAGATGCCGGCCGGGCCGCCGCCCACCACTAACACCTCGCAGCTTTCGAGAACCGGGATTCGACGGCCCGGTTCGGTTACCGTGTGACCGTTGCTCTGCACTGCGGCAAAGGCACCGGGCCGGTAACGGGTCTGGTGTAGTTCCGGTGGAGCGCTTTTCCTTTGCGGTGTCTGTTTTATACCGGCCCAACGGCGAATCATTCGGGCGGCTCTGTCTATGTGCTTTTGGGGGTTATTCTTATCCATATGTCCCAAGTATAGAGCTCAGTTTCTTTCTACGCAACCGGGGTCCGCATGGGCCGCATTATATGCATGGCATCTTCAATAGTGTTCCCCTAAAAACCGGAGCACCCTGGAGTTTACCTGTGCGGGTTTTTCCATGTTCAGGCTGTGTCCGGTGTCTGCTACCAGTTCGACCTCGGCGTGGGGCAGAGCTCGCCGGGCGTTGGCGGCAAACTTCTGCGGATTTTTGTAGATAATCGGCTTGCTGCCTGCCAGCACCAATACGGGCATAGTAACCATATCCAGCTCCTCGGGGCTATATACCCGATGCTGCGGAACATCCATCATGCCCACCGACCCGTACTCGATCACATCAAGCATGTGCTCGAACCAAATGTCTACTTCAGGGTCGGAATAGCCGCCGCCCAACCAGTCGAAGAACTCGGCGTATTTTTTGCGGTTGGGGAAGCACATGAAATAGCGAAAGCCTTTCCAGATCATTGCGCTGCGCATCTTGGCAAACGTCTCCGAGGGGTCCAGCATGATGAGGGCGGAGATACGCTCCGGTAGTTCCCGGGCCAGGGCAAGTGCCAGCCAGCTTCCGTATGAGAGCCCGGCCACCGCAGCGCTGCGGTACCCGTAATGATCGAGTAAGGCAGCGAACCAGGCCGCATAGTCGCTTATATCTGCAATCTTTTTACCCGCAGGTTCACTCTTCCCGCCGTACACCAGCAGGTCGACCGAATAGACCCGGTACTCCCGGGCATAGCAGCCGGCATTGGGGTACCACATAGTCGCATCGGCAAACAGGCCGGGTAAGAGAATCAGTGGTTTTGCGTCCTCTGGCCCCGAAACGATAATATGAGTGCGGCCGTATTCCGTGTGTACCCACTCCTCTGTGTAGTCGCCTCTCCACAGCTCCATCGCCCGGTCATAGCTCTCGTGGGATATCCGCCTGGCCTCGGCATTTTTATACAGACTGCTCGGCTCATCAGCCGTTTTCTGAGATACACAACCGCTCATCAGCACCACTCCTCCACAAATCACTAGTATTATAGCATGTAGTTTCACTGGTTTACTCCTATCCACTTGAATATGTATAATATAAATAAACGTTTGTTTATATACAAGTGAAATTCACTCAAAATATAAACAATTGTTGATTTATTTTGAATTTTCTGTAAAAATGGGCGTATGGGACGACCTACAAAGACCGAACAGGGACCGGTTTCCACCAAAGAGCGTATTTTCCAGAAGGCACTTGAGCTGTTCGCCGCTAAAGGATTCGATGCGGTTTCGGTCCGCGACATTACCCGGGCTCTGCATCTGAATGAGGCCAGTCTGTATAACCATTACAAGAACAAATCTGCGCTGCTCTATGTAATTCTGGAGCGGTTGAAGAACAATCTGATTGACCCGGGGTTCAGGCTGCCGCCGGTGGAAACCTTCGCAACGGACGAGGATTTCGTTCTGGCCGACTACCTAATTGAGGGAGCGAGGCGTTTTTTCGGCCGTGCGGACCGCGAAACGCTGCTTACCTGGCGAATGCTGATGATCAGTCAGTATCGTTACGAGACCGCCCGCACAACTATTGAGGAACAGCTGTTAAATGCCCCGCGGGACTTTTTAACTGCTCTTTTGGAAAATATGCAGAGCGCCGGTCGTATCGCCGCACCTGTCGACTGCCGCAGCGCCGGCCGTATTCTGGCCGCTCTCTTTTTCGATTACTCTTTTCGCGCGAATCTCAAAGCGGCCTGGAACGAGGAAAGTGATGAAGAGTTTTCCAGATTAAAAGAAGATGTGCGCAGCGTCACGGAGTGGCTGCAGGCTGGTCTAAAATAAAAACGGGGCCCCGTTATCCGGCGGCCCCGTTCTCGTCTGCGTTTGAGGCGGATTATTCGTTCAGTACCGCTTCCACACGCTTCTGAGCCTGCTCGAGTACGCTGTCAACGCTGTTACCCAACAGCCAGGTCTTCTCGATCTCCTCTTTGATGATGGTCTCTATGTTGGAGTAGCTGATGACGGGAGGAAAGGTAGCCGCATTCGAGGCCGTCTCTGCATAGTTGGCCCGCTGAGGCACATTATTATCAGCCAGTTTCTGCAAAGCACTCTTGCGGGGCGCAATATGCCCGGATCCGGCCGCCCACTCGTACACGTGGTTGCTCAGGAATTTACAGAACTCCATGGCCGCCTCATACTGGCGGTTGCCTTCCTCCTGCTTGGGTATGACCCACATGTGGCTGTTGGCCCATACCTTCTTTTTTCCCATCAGATTCGGGAAGTTCATAGCGCGGTAATCGAAGGTCAGCTCCTGGCTGTACTGGTCTACCACCCAGGTGCCGTTCATTTCGATTGCTGCTTCGCCGTTCATAAAAAGCTGTTGGGCAGCCGTGTAGTCGGCATTGGGGTCGGAGTAGCCTTCTTCGAATCGCTGCAGCATGAACTGTAGAGCCGCCTTTCCGGCTTCGGAGTCGATATTTACCTGGCCTGAATCGGTATTTACAACCGGTACTCCCTGCTGTTCCATGAGGGAGTGAAACAGACGGAAGGATATGGGGAATTGGGTTGCATCTTCTACCCAGTACAGTTTTCCGGTTTTCTCTTTCATGGTCTGAGCCTGTTCGAACCATTCTTCGGTACTGGTGGGAAGTATCGGTACTCCATTTTCATCCACCAGGCCGGCCTGCTTGAAAAGATCCACGTTTACATGCAGAAGGTTGGCATGCAGATCAAAAGGAACTCCGAAGGATGCGCCTTTATAGGAGACAGCTTTCTTGGCCGGTGCGGTCCAGTCGGAAGGGTTCAGCTCGTATTCTGTGTAATAATCATCCAATTCAACGAGCAGGTCGCGGGATGCATAAGCCGGCATATTCGACTGGTGCATAACCGCCACATCGGGAGGATCGTTGGCGGCGAAGGTGGTATTCAACTGGTCGTAATAGTTGCCCCAGGCGCTACCGCCGAGCTTTTCTACCCGAATCTCGCCTTTGTGCTCTGCGTTGAAGATGTTGGTGAGAATTTGGATCGTTGCGGCCTCCGAGTTTGCCTCGCTCAGATCGGTCGAATCCATGAGCTCGTCGTCCGGTTCACCGAAAAAACGGGCCAATTCCAGCACTACCACTTCGTCCTCTGCAGCATCACCTTCCGCCGCTGCACTCTCCTTTTCGCCGCTGCAGCCTGTCAGCAGCAGAAGAGTGAGGATCAAAGCCGTAATAAGCATTGTCATTTTCTTCATACAATTCTCCTTTATTTTGTTGGACCATAGGGATCCAAAATTATGAACTCAATATTTTCCGCCGCTCGACATTGATATGCCGCGGATCAGGTGTTTCTGGAAAATCAGAAACAGGATGAATAGC
>JAASTM010000156.1 GCA_021767325.1 Spirochaetales bacterium | reverse complement strand
TCGAGATATCCACCGCCGATTCGGCAACATCCCGCACGTGGTCCTTCAAAGCTTCATAGTCGATGTTCACCAGCGCCACTAAACGCCCCTCCTGTTCGACCACCAGCGATTCGTTCACAAAATCATGTTCGTTAATTAGTGCCTCGATCTCTTCGGGGTAAATATTTTCTCCGCTGGGACCCAGTATCATATTCTTCAACCTTCCGCGGATATACAGATAGCCGTCCTCGTCGAGCAGCCCTAGATCCCCGGTGCGAAACCATCCGTCCTCGGTCATCACCTCGGCGGTTTTGTCCTCGTCTTTGAAGTACCCCTGCATCACATTGGGCCCGCTGACCAGGATCTCCCCTTCTCCGGTTTCGGGATCGGGATTGTCTATTTTCACTGTAACTCCCGGCAGGGCCGGACCGGTAGATCTGAAGCGGGTTAGTTCCGGACCGCAGCCGGCTATCAGCGGGGCGGTTTCGGTTAGACCGTAGCCGATGGCGTATGGAAACCCGGCTTCCCGCAAAAAGAATTCCACATCCTCGGCCAAGGCCGCTCCGCCGATTCCGAAAAAGCGGATATTGCCGCCGAAAATCTTGATCAGCCCGCGGCCGATCAAGCGGTTCATTATCTTACGTACCGGCCCCAGTTTATAGGCCCGGCGCATAAACCAGGTTTTGTTGATTTTAGGCAGTACCACCGAACGGTAGATTTTTTCGATCAGCAGCGGAACCGAAAGCACGGCCCGCGGACGCACCTGCTTCAATGCCGGCAGCAGCACCACCGGCGCCGGCGGCTTGGTCAGATAAAACACATGTGCCCCGAGCAGATACGGGGTAATCAGGCCGATAGTACACTCGTAGGTGTGGGCCAACGGCAAAATGGACAAGAGCCGATCACCGGGTTTTAGTTTCGGTATATCCGCCGAAGCCTCTGCATCGTATACGATATTCTTATGACTAAGCATAACCCCTTTAGAGGTACCGGTAGTCCCGGAGGTATAGATGATTGAGGCGGTCTCATCCTCGCCAACCAGTCCCTTCATTTCAACCGGATGTTCATCAGTCTCTATCTGCTTCCAATCTGCACTCTCGTTTTTCAGCTTGCCAGCCGGCAGAGGCCGTGGAATTTCACTGAGATTATCCACACACAAGGCCGGTTTATCGGCATCCTCGAGGGGAACCCGTATTTTGTCGATTAGTTTTACACTCACGCAGAATGCGGCTGGCTCCGAATGGGAGATAATATTGGCGATTTCATCGGGATGGAAGTCGGTTAGAATCGGAACAATCACAGCTCCCATGCTGGTAACGGCAAAATAGCAGACGGCCCAGTTGGGCTGATTCTCACTGAGCAGCATCACCCGGTCTCCCGCTTTTATTCCACGGTTCTGCAGATGGCGCCGGAGCGAGACTACCTGATTATAGAAACTGCGATAGGAATAAGGTTCTCCGTCTACAAACGACAGCACATCATAGTTTCCGTAGCTTCGGGTGCTTTCTACTAGAAGATTTTCAAGTGTTAGTGTTTTCAAACGCACGGGTCCACCTCTCAATTCTGCAGTATAAAGGATGTGATATGTTCTCCCTACTGTAGTACACTGCGAAATTTAGTTCAATATACGCGGCAAGCGGGCTTATTGCAAAAATCATCCAACTGTGGTAATTCTTTAGAGCATTACCAGATTAGGAGTTAACTATGTCACTTCGTATACGCGATATACTGCAGATGGAACCGAGCGAGCAGGAGGTTACCGTCGAAGGCTGGGTCAAAACCAAGCGCGATTCCAAGAACGTAACCTTTTTAGAAATTACCGACGGTTCATCATTTAAAGGCATTCAGGTAATAGTGGACCACGATGAAAAGGGTACTTTTGACCATCTCGAATCGGCAACCACGGGTTCGAGTGTACGCATAATCGGTAAACTGGTAGCCTCCCCCGGTAAAAATCAGACGGTGGAGGTACAGGCCAGGGAAGTCGACATTATCGGACAGGCCCCGGCCGACTCCTATCCGCTGCAGAAAAAGCGCCACTCCTTCGAGTTCCTGCGCGAAATCGCACACCTGCGGCCCCGTACCAACACCTTCGGTGCGGTCACCAGGGTCAGGAATGCCCTCAGTTTCGCCATTCACAAATTTTTCCAAGAGAGGGGCTTCATGTACGTGCATACGCCCATCATCTCCGCAAGTGACTGCGAAGGTGCCGGTGAAATGTTTCAGGTTACCACCCTCCCGCTGAACGAGGTACCAAAGCAGAGCGGTGAGGTGGATTACAGTCAGGATTTCTTCGGCAAGCAGGCCAGTCTGACGGTGAGCGGCCAGCTCGAGGCGGAAATCTATGCCCTGGCTATGCGCGATGTGTATACCTTCGGACCGACCTTCCGGGCGGAAAACTCCAACACCAGCCGCCACCTGGCCGAGTTCTGGATGATCGAGCCCGAGATGGCGTTCTGCACCCTTGAAGGCGACATGGAGCTGGCGGAAGAGTTCATCAAGTACATTCTCGCCTATGTGCTCGACAACTGCAGTGAGGACATGGACTTCTTCAATAAATGGATTCAGAAGGGTGTAAAAGAGAGTATTCAAAAGGTGGTGGATTCACGCTTCCAGCATGTGACCTACTCGAAGGCGATTGAACTGCTGGAAAAAGCGGACCGCAAATTCGAGTACCCGGTCGGCTGGGGAGAAGACCTTCAATCCGAACACGAACGCTACCTCACCGAAGAGGTCTACAAAGGGCCGATAATCGTAACTGACTATCCGAAGCAAATAAAGGCCTTCTACATGAAGATGAACGATGATAACAAAACCGTCCGCGCGATGGACGTCCTGGTCCCGCGGCTCGGTGAGATCATCGGCGGAAGCGAGCGTGAAGACCGCTACGACGTGCTGTTGAAACGGATAGAAGAGATGAATTTGAATCCCGAAGACTACTGGTGGTATCTCGATTTGCGGCGTTACGGCAGCGTCCCCCACTCAGGCTTCGGCCTCGGTTTCGAACGTCTTGTTCAGTACGTTACTGGAATGCACAATATCCGCGACGTCATTCCCTTTCCGCGCACAGTAAAGAACGCCGAGTTCTAAGGCAGCTATCTCTGCAGCTTGGTCAGTTCGCGGTCGAAGGCACCGGCAAATAGACGGACCTCCCGTTCACCCAGAGTATTTCCTCCGGCCGGTGTCACACCGGCCTCCCGCAGCTCCATCATTGCATCCCGCAGTGAGAGCCGTTCGCGTATATTCTCCTGATTGTACACATTGCCCCGGTCGTCTATGGCCACAGCCCCCCGCTCGACTACCCGTGCGGCCAGAGGAACATCATGGGTAAAGACTAAATCTCCCGGTTCGGTGTGTTCGGCAATATAATCATCCACATCCCCGGAGCCGTGTTCCACCAGCACATTCTCCACGCTACTGCCCTTTGCATCGGAGAGTTTCCGGTCGGAGACGAATACCGTCTTGGTCTGAGTCCGCTCGGCAGCTTTTCTAATAATGCTGCGCAGACGCCGGGGGCAAGAATCGGCATCGACTAGTATCTGCATCTTCAACTCCCTTCGCCCTACTCTGCCGAAGGCTGCGTGTCGGGAATCGTAGCCAGATGGAGATCGCCCTGTCCGGAGATACGATATGCTCCGGCGGCATAGGGAACCACGAAACTCTCGCCCCGGAGGATGTGCAGCGGGTCGCTGCCTGCCTCCGTGTTAATGTTCAACTCCCCTCCGGTACAGATACCAATTTCAATCGAGGTACGGGCGCTGCGCAGCACCGTAGAATCCCCGCTGACACTGCACTGCTGCAGTTCGAACTCATCTATCGGCACCGGATAGCGCCGCAGGTTTCCGTTCTCCTTCTGCCCGACCAGTACATCCGCCGGCCGCGCTTCGAAGGACAGCACTTTCAGGAGCTCCGGCACATCAACATGCTTTTTTGTCAGCCCGCCCCGCAGTACATTGTCGGAATTGGCCATGAGCTCGACGCCCATTCCCTCTACGTAGGCGTGCAGCACACCCGCCGGCTGATACAAGGCCTGACCGGGTTCCAATTTCACCACATTGAGAAACAGGGGAGCCTGAACTCCCACGTTCACCCCGTGATGCTCGTAGAATCTGTGTATCAGCTGCGCCTCTGGGTAGTCGTATTGTGCCGACTCCGCCCATGAGTGCAGTGCCTCGATCAACGCAGTCTTTGCTTTCTGTGGAAGGTTCATTACATTTTCAAAAAAACGCTGCAGCCACTCCGAATCGGACTGCCCGGCGGTATGCGGAGCAATTTCACTGCGATAGAGCTCCGGCACAATGCTGCTGTACCACTGCCGGATTTCTTCCGGCGCTCTGAAACCGCACATGGCGGTAAATGGGGTCAGAGCACAGATTATTTCGGGTTTATGGTTTTTGTCACGATAGTTACGTTCAAATGCGTCAACTGGAATGCCCTCCGCCTCCTCGCGGGCAAACCCCTCCCGGGCCTGCCGGCGGTTGGGATGCGCCTGGATCGAAAGAGGCTGTGCGGCCGCCAGAACCTTGAATAAGAACGGCAGGCCTTCCGGAAACCGATCGGCCGCCGGGCCGAGAAAATCCCCCGGAGCGGCCTTAATTGCCGAATTCAAATCGATCCCGGAGGGAATCGCCAGCTTCGAAGGTCCCCGCGGATGACTGCCCATCCACAGCTCCGCATATGGTGTTCCCGCATAGTTGGAAATCCCGAGCAGATCGGGTATCAGGGAGGGAGAACCCCACGGATAGTCTTGAATCACATTTTCGAGTTTTACCGGATAATCGTACCTCTTATTCATATTTAAAGTGTATAGAAGAGCCTTAGTCCTGGTCAATGCGCACAGGTGGTTTTACCGGCTGCCCATGCGACAAAAAGTTCAGCAGATGTACTCTCACTTACTGCTTCTGCTTGAAACTGACACGCTATTTCCTTCATACTGGTGAACATAGAATATTTTTCAAGGAGTCTGTGATGAACTTAAAAGATTATCCTCATCGCCGTTATAATCCTCTGACCGGCGATTGGGTGCTGGTTTCGCCGCATCGCACCAAGCGTCCGTGGCAGGGCCATGAAGAGGAGGCCCAGGTCGAGGAAAAACCGACCTACGATCCGGACTGTTATCTGTGTCCCGGAAATTCCCGGGCCGGCGGGGTGAAGAATCCCGACTACGACAGCACGTTTGTGTTCGTAAATGATTTTTCCGCATTGCTGGAAGAGACTCCTGCTGACAGGATGGATGCAGATGGACTGTTCATCGCACATAGCGAGCGGGGTATTTGCAAGGTTATCTGTTTCTCGCCGCGGCACGATCTCACCATTCCTCTGATGGAGACAGAAGATATTCGCCGGGTGGTAGATGTGTGGGAGCGTGAATACCGGGAGATAGGCGAAAAAGAGTATATCAACTACGTCCAGATTTTTGAAAACCGCGGAGCTACTATGGGCTGTTCGAACCCGCATCCCCACGGGCAGATCTGGTCGAACGAAACGGTGCCGCAGATCCCGCAGCAGGAAACCAACATGCAGCGCCACTACATGGATACCCATCAGAGCTGCCTGCTCTGCGATTACCTGGAGAAGGAACTGGACACGGGTGAGCGGATAGTCCTTGAAAACGACTCGTTTGTTGCGCTGGTACCCTTCTGGGCTGTCTGGCCGTTCGAGACAATGGTACTGCCCCGGCGACACGTCCACTCCCTCAGCGACCTCACCGATGCCGAACGCACGGACCTGGCATCCATCATGAAACGGCTGGGCACCCGCTACGACAACCTGTTCAAAACCCATTTTCCCTACTCCATGGGGCTGCACCAGCGGCCTACCGATTCACAGGAGCATTCCGAGTGGCATTTCCACATTCACTATCTGCCGCCCCTGCTCAGATCGGCAACGGTAAAAAAGTTTATGGTCGGCTATGAGCTCCTGGCAACGGTACAACGCGACATTACCGCCGAATCGGCCGCCCAGCGGCTGCGGGAGCTGTCTGAAACCCACTTTCTGCAGAAATAGGAGTCCCTAATGAGAGCTGTAACACAAAGCGATATCAAAAACGGTACACTCGATACTGCTGTTGAGCGTCTGTACGGAAGTGTCGCCCACAACGAACAACTCAAGCGCTATGCATCTCTGCTCGACGAGTTCCATCTCCGCTTTTCGGCTGAACAGGCATATCTTTTCAGCAGCCCCGGCCGCACCGAGTTGGGCGGTAACCATACCGACCACAATCACGGCAAGGTACTGGCAGGCAGTATACAGTTGGACAAGATCGCCGCAGTCACCCCCCGCGACGATATGCAGGTGCAGGTAGTGACTGCCGG
>JAASTM010000155.1 GCA_021767325.1 Spirochaetales bacterium | reverse complement strand
GCCTGGTTCGTAAACTGACTCGGGATAAAGCTCTTCTGAAGGCCCGAGGCAAGCTCCTCTGCCCTCCGGATGGCGCCCTTCATGCCCTCATCGGCCGGTGTCAGCTCTAATTCGGCGCCGTAGGCCCTAATAATCTTACGGCGTTCCTGTGACATACTGTCGGGCATGACAATGATGAGCCGATAGCCCTTCACTGCGCACACCTGGGCCAGTCCGATACCGGTGTTGCCGGAAGTCGGTTCTATTACCACAGTATCAGCATCGACTTTGCCTTCTCGCTCGGCGGCTTCGATCATCGAAAGTGCAATTCGGTCTTTTACGGATCCGGCCGGATTGCTATATTCCAACTTCACCGCGATGTTGGCCGGCAGGTCTTTGGTGAGCCGGTTTAACCTGACCAGCGGTGTGCGTCCGATCAATTGGTTTACATTATCATAGATATGCATAGTGATTCTCCCGTTAGTTAAAGAGTAAGTACAGACCGGAAATGAGTCAAGCTATTCAATCGTACTCTACGCGGTGCATCCCTTGATAGACGTCGTTCCGGCGGATGGAGTAGGAGAGCTCCCACTCGTTGTAGCGTGAGTCGATGCCGATTTCTATATCGAGCAGTTGCAGCGTGCTATTCTGATCGCTCACGCTGCCCTGGGGTGGGATCGGTATTTGGAGAAGCTGAGCAGCTTCGTTCAGTTGGACTTCTACCAGAAGCGTATTTTCTCCGGAAGCATCATCAGCGGTGGGAGAGGCCGGGCGGTAGCTTATCGTTCCCTGCATGGTTTCTCCCCGGCGGTCGACAAAGCTGAACTCCTCTGAATGCCTGAAGGAGAGTAAATCTGCCTTTGACTGAAAAGACTCCTCTTCGCGCAGCACCCACTGCAGCGAGTAGAGTATATCGTTGAAATGGCGGCTTTGATCCCGCACTACGGCCCGCTGACCTGGCCGTACTCGTACCTCTGTCTGCCAGTCGTGAAATTTTATCTCCGGCAGATCTATGACTCCGAAGTTGCGCGAAAGATGGGTTCGTACGGTGTGGAGTCCCGGGCGGAGCTTATCGGCGATGAAGGGTTCGGTCGGATCTCCTGTGGTGTAGCCGACAAAGCTGTCATCAATAAAAATTTCTGCATTGATGAGGGGCGAATACACTGCCAGGATACCGGGTTCCTCGTTCCGCATGCTGATGATCGAGCGGTTGCCGTCTTCGGTGGTAAAAGTGATCGACCGGCCGGTCAGTGAACGTACCGCCTGCTCGGAGAGCCGGTGAATGGTGTTTTCATCTGTACCGCGTTCACGAAAAACCGTTGCCTCGCCATCGGAAACTCGCAGGAGTTTGAGAATAAAGATGAGTTCGTCGCCCAGGTGTACAAATTCACCGCGTAGCAGATAATCAGCGCTGGTAAGGGATTCGATTTCTTCCGCGGCATCGGCACTGCCTTCAAACAGACCGCTGAGAGCGAGCTTTTTCTCCTGAAGAAGAGCATCGACCTCTTCGCGGCTTACTAACTGCAGCGATCCTACGGAGGAAAGATCATACATTAGCAGTGCTTCGGCAATTTTACCGAGATAGTCGGAGCGTATATCGGCGGTAGTGTTTTCGAACGGCAGGACTGCCACCGTGGTCGTTACCGGCTGCGAGACGCAGGGAACGAGAGCTATAAACATGAGTAAAAACGCTGTAATCAGCACTACATGAGGACGGTTCTTCATCTTTAACCTCCGACCTCTACTATAGCGCGTAAAAAACAATAAGTACATTGAAAATTCGGGCTCTTGATAGTATGATTTTAGCAGTATTCAGCTAGAGGAGGAACAGGTATGCGGAGCGGATTAAGGTGGGGAGCTGCACTCTTGGCAGTGCTGTTGGCGATTACTTCTGTCGGTGCTCAAGAGATATCTGAGAAAAAAGATATTGCAGTATTCAATCTGAGCTATGCGGATTATTCGATTCCAAGCGGGGCTTTGGGTCTGGTTGATCAATCTATTCAGAATGTGTTTGTTGAACTGGGACGGTTCAATATCATCGGCATGAAGTACCGATTAGAATCGAATGATATCGATGAGTTCATAAGCAAGATCAAAGAACTCAAACAGGAAAATGTAGAGATACCCGAAGAAGTTCGCCTGGGAGAGGAAACTTTTACCGAGGCCGATTTCAATCAGCTGGTCGGCTCTTTTATCGTGGTTGTTCCGGTAATGTCTTATTACAATGTGTACGAAGAAGGTAATGACTACCAGGCTGAGATTCAAACTTCCTTTACATTTATAAAGGTAGATACGGCAGAAACCTTTGCCAGTTTCCAGATCGATACCAGCGCCAGTGGAGATAATTCTCGCGATGCGGTAAAAAGCGCGGTTGATATGATCCCCATACAGCTGCAGTATGAGCTCCGTAGTATCCCCGAGTTCCAGCTGAAGACCGCCATTGTTGATGTGGTCGGTAATGAGTACATAATGGAGTTCGGCAGCAACATGGGCGTTCAGATTGGGGATGAGTATGTAGTTACTCGTGAACAGGTCCTGCCTTCAGGATATACCCGCACCGAAGAGGTCGGACTGTTTGTCATTAAAAATGTCAGCGAACAGGTTTCGACCGCCAAGAAAATCTACTCCAGCGAAAAAACCGGTATCGGCGACCAAATGGTGGAGGTTCCACGGCTCGGATTTAACGGAAGTCTGTATGCCCATGTGCTGAAGGATAACGCGCCGGAAGGTACTGAAAACCGGTTTGTCATAGGACTTAGTGCCACGGCAACCCGTGGATTTTACGACTGGCGGCCGATAGTCGGTGCGGAAGTACCTCTCGGAGACAATTTCCTAATCTGGTTTCCGGTAATGTCCTATGTGGGCATGGAGTACAATTTACGTCTGGGCCGGCTCAGCATAGCACCTTCGGCAACCGTAGGATTAGGTGCCATGGTACCAATCATCGGAGACGAAGAGTTTAGAGAGAACTTTGATTTTCTGGCGAGTTTCGGCGGAACTGCAAAAATAAGTGTGAACTATCTGTTCAACCGTGACCTTATGTTGAATCTGAATGCCGGTTATTCGATGTATGTCGGTTTGTTCGATGACTTCTACTTCGACGGCGATTTGTATACGAACCCGGCGGATGTGCAGGGCTCCTTCATCGGCGCCGGCCTCACCTTTAAGCTGTAATAGCGGGCGGCGGTTAAACGACGGCTAAACGCCCGCCCCTCAACGGCGGGCGGCCTGCTGTCCGGGTCAACACCCATTTCCCCGTCTGCGAGGAAAGTGTATATGCGTAAGTTAAGATTACCTGAGTTAAAGCCACTCGCTTTGGCAACGGCCCCGGTCTTGCTGTTGCTCATAGCCTTGAGCTCCTGCTCTATCAACAAAATGGCTACCTCCATGGTGGCCGATGCAGTCGCCTCACCGCAGGGAACCTCGGTGTTCAGCAGTGACAGCGATCCTCAGCTGGTGAAAGACGCGTTGCCGTTTGCTTTGAAAATGTACGAGAGCCTTTTGCAAAATGATCCCGAAAACCGTGACCTCCTCAATGCAACCGCCGAAGGGTTTATCTCTTATGCAAACGCCTTTATCCATACTCCGGCCTCTATGCTCGGCTACCAGCAGCTCGACCGGCAGAAAGAGATGCTGCGGCGGGCCCGTAATATGTACGTACGCGGACGGGACTACGCACTCCGTTCGATTGAGGTCAACCATCCCGGTTTCCGTGAAGCCCTGTTCGATGGAAAGGGACTCGAACAGCTGCAGAAGACGAGCGAAGAGGACCTGCCTTCTCTATATTGGGCGGCAGCGGGCTGGATGGGGGCAGTCTCGGCGGCCGGCTTCGACATGGGGCTTTTGATGGAGCTGCCCCGGCCGGTAGCCCTGGCTGCCAGGGCGCTCGAGCTGCAGCCGGGCTACAAGGACGGGGCGCTGCACTCGCTCCTGCTCGAAATCTACGGTGGGATTCCGGATGAGCAGATGCTGTACGGCGCCTCCGAGCTAGGCGGCTACACGAAGCAGACCTTGTCCGATTTTTACGATCAAGACGGCGGAGCCGGCCAATCAGAAGCAACAGACCTCGAACAGAAAGCCCGCTTTCATTTCAGTAGGGCAGTTGAACTCAGTGAGGAACATGCGGTCGGACCCTACGTAGCTCTGGCCGGCAGTTTCGCTGTGAAAAATCAGAATGCCGAGGAGTATCGGCAGCTGCTGGAAAAAGCCCTGGCGATTGAGGTGGACAAATATCCGTCCCGTCGCCTGGAAAATACCATATTGCAGGACAAAGCCCGTTGGATGCTCGACCATATAGAGGATAAATTTCTGGTTTTGGATTGAAAATCTACTGAGCGTGCTGCGAGCCCTTGGCCGTGGCCGTTTGCTTTTGGCTTGCGCCTCCACATTAGTCCGCTTACTCCTTTATTCGGGAACCTGGGCGAGACTCTGCATGAAGTTGGCAATGGACAAACGCTTGCCGATGAGACCGAGCTTTTTCCGAATATTGTGCCGGTGGAAATCGACCGATTTCTTAGAGATGAATAGCCGGTCGGCAATCTCTTTTGAGGAAAGCCCCTGCAGAATGAACAAAGCGACTTCCTGCTCGGTGTGGGTGAGCCCGTACTCGTAAAAATGTTTGTAAAACAGACGATGATAGTGCAGATGCAGCAGATAAGCCCGTTCCTTGGAACCCTCTTCATAGTTCTCAAAGGACGGGAAAGGGAGTGCGGGGGCATTGTGCTCATCAGAGGGGGTCTCGGCAAGCGGTTCGATCAGCACTATGTAAGTTGCAGCGCCATGGTTTGAAAGCGGGATTACTGTCTCGCTCATCATCCCTTCCAGAATCGGGGTAATCCCGAACTGAAAGTGAGAGGCAATCTGCTCTTCTGTTTGGATACGTCCCGCTTCGATCGGACAGTCGCCGCAGGGATGGGGCAGATTCCATAGCGCGGCGTGGCACTGTCTGCCGAGCAACTCGCTGCGCTGCTCCTCCGGGCACGCCTCTTGCGAATAGGAGACATGTTGAATTACATAACTCCGATCAACCATTAGGGCAAGATGGCTGCAGTTGGTTTTTCCCGATTTTTTTTCCAACTAAAACGCTAACACCTTTATAATCTACAATTTTACAATTAAGTATACCAATATTTTTTGTCAATACCACCAGCAAATATACCAGTTTTGTACTAGTATTAATTTACCGCGAATTATCTCAAATTCTTCCACAGGCGGCCGAAAATTACAACAGGACACAAAGAAAGCGAGGTAAACGGATGAAGCAGTACATCGTGAAGGGAAACGGAGAATATAAAACCTACGTCGACGTGTTGGAGAAAAACAGCCGCGGTTATAAGGTGCGGATGAAACAGGAGCGGCGCTGGGGTTATAAAGAGGATATTCACCAGATGAGTGTCAGCTTATTTGAAACTTGTCTGCGTACAGGTTATTTTCTAGAGGTAGAAAAGCGCGAAATTGCCCGTTACGCGTAAGGGAGAACTATGGGACTGGTCTTATTAATCAACTCCGAGCAGAAAGTACGCGAGAGGGTCAAAACCGCCTTCGAGCAGCAGAAACCGAGCGGATACTCGGTGAAAATGGTATCAAACCAAGAGCGTGCGCTGGAGTCTCTCAACTTTGAGCTGCCCGAAGTCGTTATTATCAACTGCGAAGACCCGAGTATCAACTACCGTGAGATAGTGGCAGCGGTTAAAAAAGACGCCTGGCTGCACAGTTTCGGAATGATAGGACTGTACGAGGGCCAGAATCAGGACGAGAAAAACATCATAGCCGAGTTCGGCGAACTGAACCTGCTGGTTATGCTCGATAAAAACCGTATCGTCAGCCACCTGTCAAAATCGGTATCGATAATTCTTGAAAACCGTCAGCTCATATTCCAGCGCGAGCTGGCTACCCATCTCTCCAGCCACTCATCCGGCTCATTCGAACTGGACAACGACCCCCTGGCGGTTCCCATCTATGCCGGTATTGCAGTTACCAGCCTGATGCAGCAGGGATACCTGGCCCCAGAGCACAAGTTCAAGCTGCAGATGGCCCTGGCCGAATTGATGATAAACGCCATCGAACACGGCAACTGCGGTATCACCTACGACGAAAAAAATGCCGAACTCACCGGCGGGAGAAGCGTAGTCGACATCATTCTCGACCGCTGTAAAGACCCCGAAATCGCGGCCAAGAGGGTACACTTCGAGTGGGAGAGTCACCGCGATTACTCCGCATTTATCATCCGCGACCAGGGAAAAGGCTTCGATGTGAGCAAAGTCCGCAAGCAGATCGAAGGACAGGACCACATGCGCCCCCACGGCCGGGGCATCAAAATGGCCGAG
>JAASTM010000154.1 GCA_021767325.1 Spirochaetales bacterium | reverse complement strand
TTATCGAACAACTGGCCACACGGGTGCTCGAACTCAGCGCGAACGGAGCCCGCAATTTTCCGGGGGATTATCAGTATTATCTCTACCGCCTTGAAAAGGAAGCTGCTCCGGATGGGGAGCACAACGGCTCACAGTCGGCAAAGCCGGCACAGCTGGAGAAGTCGCAGGGATTGGTGGAAGGCTCCGCCCCCGAGAACAACGGCGGTAACAATAAAGAGCGGTACACCCAGCTCAAGCAGCAGAAAAACCGTCTGAGGAAATTGGAGTCGGAGGAAGAAAAACTTCTGAAATATCTTGAAGAGCTGGAGAACGAACACCGCCGCATACAGGCCGACATGGCCAAGCCCGAAGTATACTCTGATGGCGAAAAAGTCAGACAGCTGCAGAGAAAAATGGAAGAAAACGAGGCCTCACAGAGCAGAATTTCCGAACAGTGGGAAAATATAGTCACAGAAAAAGAGGAACTGGAGCTGGCTATACAATGAAATATACCAAGAAAAACCGTCCGATCCTTTTAAGAATGCTGCTACTGGCGGTCCTGATCGGGACTTTTGCCTGGGACCTGCTGGAACGTGTACTCCATATGGCGGACATTCCCCTTGATTTGGCCATTGGACCGGTAGGCTTCGATCTGCATGTAATCTCATGCTATCTCTATCTGAACCCGGGTACTCTGTTCGGTATTATCGGAGCTGTTATTCTGTTCAGGAGGTTGTAATGCAAGGATTAATCCTGGCCTCCACTTCGCCGCGCCGGCAGGAACTCCTGCAGAAGATCGGAGTAGCATTCGAAGTGGTTGCCTCCGACTATGAAGAAGTCTTCGACAACCGGCCTCCCCGTGTCCAGGCGCTGCACCTGGCCCGGCAAAAGGTAGAATCGGTACTGCAGCACTCCCCGCGGCTCCTCTCAGAAGTGGTGCTCGGCGCGGATACCTGCATCGATCTGGATGGAAAAGTGCTGGGCAAACCTGCATCTAGAAATGAAGCCCGCAGCTTCCTGCGGCATATGTCGGGCAGAACTCACCGCGTGATAACGGCCCTTTCGCTCTGGAACGGGGCGAAAAAAGAGTTTCGCGATGAGGCGGAAACAACCCTTATTCATGTAGCCCAGCTCAGTGCCCGCGAAATCGAGTGGTATCTCGATACCGGTGAGTGGGAAGGAGCGGCCGGAGGGTACCGAATTCAGGGCCGCGGAAGCCTGTTTGTCGACCGGATCGAGGGCTGCTTCTTCAACGTCATGGGGTTGCCAATTCGCCGTTTTTATGGCATGTTACAGTCTCAGGGAATAGATGTCCTGGACATCACACACCTGTAATCTTCCACCATTTACGGTGAGAAATATGATGAAGGAAAGACGGATGCAAGGGAAGAGGTACGTTGTATCTCGATGCAGACCGTCCCATTTTGAAGGAGGACTCGCTTGTCTGTAGT
Source organism: Spirochaetales bacterium (assembly GCA_021767325.1). Next base: position 4,882 of record JAASTM010000154.1, on the reverse strand, counting down.
AACAATGAAAAGCCTGCTCGAATCAGGCGTACATTTCGGACACCAGACCAAACGCTGGGATCCCCGTATGAAGAAGTACATCTTCGCTGAACGGAACGGGATCCACATCATCGACCTGCAGAAGACTATCGCAGCTATCAAAGAAGCATACGATCTCATTCGTGAGCAGGTAAAATCCGGCAAATCCATTCTGTTTGTCGGAACCAAAAAACAGGCCCAGCAGGCCATTGAGCGGGAAGCTCAGCGCTGCGGCATGTTCTATGTAAGCAACCGCTGGCTCGGCGGAATGCTGACAAACTTCTCTACCATCAAGAAATCTATCCACCGGCTCAAAAAAATCGAGAAGATGGAAATAGATGGTACATTTGAAAGCCTTACCAAGAAAGAAGTATCACGCCTCAACAAAGAACGCCAGCGCTTAGAGAAGAACCTGGGCGGTATCAAAGACATGAAAGAACTGCCCGGTGCTATCTTTATCATCGACACCCGCAAAGAGGCAATTGCGGTAGCCGAAGCAAAGCGAATGGGAATTCCTATTGTCTCGGTAGTCGACACCAACTGTAATCCCACCGACATCGATTACCCCATCCCCGGGAACGACGATGCGATCCGCGCAATTTCTCTCTTCACGAAAGTTATTGCCGATGCAGTAATCGATGCTGATAACGAAATCGGTATTCAGATTATCGAAACCCTGCAGGACGAAGACGAAGTCGAACAGGGCACTCAGCAGAGCGAAGGCGAAGAGGAAGAGCAGCAGTTCGAGGATTTCGAAACCGCAAGTGTTGGTGAAGTAATTCAAAACGACGAAGGTGAAGGTGAAACCAACTTTACCGCCGAGGAGTATTCCGACTATACCCCGGAAAGCGACGAAGCCAAGGCGGAAGCAGAGAAACCGGCAGAAGAGGAAGAAGAATCTCTGGCCGAAGAGACAGAAAAAGAGCTGCTTGAAGAAGACGACAAACTTTACGAAGAGTAGATAAAATATATCAAAGGAGTTAAGCGTGGAAATTAAAGCTGCAGATGTAAAAAAACTGCGCGATAAAACCGGCGCAGGAATGCTGGATTGTAAAAAGGCTCTCAAAGAAGCTGAAGGCGACTTTTCGAAAGCCGAGAAATATCTGAAAGAGCTCGGACTGGCCGCGGCTGCCAAGCGCAGCGGCCGCGCGACGAATGAGGGACGCATCTTTACCAAGGTGAGTGATTCTATGGCTGCCGCCGTTGAGCTTGCCTGCGAAACCGACTTCGTAGCTCGAAACAAAGATTTTATCGCCTTGGGTGAGGATATCGCTTCTACCATCATCGAGAAGAACCTGACCGAAAAGACCCCCGAGCTCGATGAGAAGGTGAAAGATACTATCAGCACCATCAAAGAAAACATGGAGCTGCGCCGTTTCACCACCATGCCCATCGCTGACAATGAAATGGTGAGCGAATACACTCACGGCGAAGGCAACATCGGTGTACTGGTCAAGTTCCAGGCCGATTCCCCCAGCGTACTCGAAAACGCAGCGGTAAAAGAGTTTGCCTTCGACTGTGCTTTGCATATTGCCGCCTTCAACCCGACCTTTCTCGACCGGAACAGCGTTGACGAAACCTATAAAGCGGAGCAGGAATCGATATTCCGCAAGCAGGCTGAGAATCTGGGCAAACCGGAAAAGGTGTTGGACGGTATCGTAAAAGGCAAACTGAACAAGCACTTTTCCGAAATCTGCCTGCTTGACCAGGGCTTTGTAAAAGAAGAAAAGCTCACCGTTGCCAAGAAGATGCAGGAAGTAGCCAAACAGGCTGGCGGAGAACTGAAACTCATCGACTTCGTATATTACAAAGTCGGAGAAGAATCATAATTTCCATTTGAAAATCGACCGCTCTCAGTAAGCACTGTGAGCGGTCTTTTTATTAGTTTCGTATGCCGCTTTGCGGCAATCGAAACGACGAAAATAGCCTTATGGCTGTTTTCTTGGTAGGAGATTAAAGAAGGAGATAAAGTATGCAAGCGACAATTAAAGATGCTGAAAACAGAATGAAAAAGAGTGTTTCGACTCTCGAAGACGAGTTCAATTCGATGCGCACCGGCCGGGCTTCGGCTTCCCTGTTTGAGCGCATCAAAGTGAATTATTACGGTCAGCCTACTCCGCTCAATCAAGCTGCTACAATTTCCGTACCGGAAGCCCGCCTGGTAGTTATACAGCCGTGGGATAAGAGTCTTCTCAACGAAATCGAAAAGGCAATTCAAAAATCAGAGCTGTCTGTAAATCCGAACAACGACGGTAAAGTGATCCGGATTCAGATCCCGCCACTCACAGAAGACCGCCGCAAGGAGCTGGTCAAATTCGCCAAGAATACCGCCGAACAGAGTAAAGTTGCCGTGCGCAACATCCGCAGAGATGCAAATGACGACCTCAAAAAGCAGATGAAAAACGGCGACATCAGCGAAGATGATGAGAAACGCGGTGTCGATGAAATCCAGAAACTCACTGATAAGTATATTGAAGAGATCAACTCGTTGCTCGAGACCAAAGAACAGGAGATAATGGAGGTATAGTGGCTACCAATATACCTCGACATATAGGCATTATCATGGACGGGAACGGCCGTTGGGCCGAACAGCGCGGAGAACCCCGCACATTCGGCCACAAAAACGGCACCGAGGCGGCGAAAAGAGTAATTAAAGCGGCAATTTCGCTGGGTGTCTCGTATATTACGCTGTACACGTTCTCAACGGAAAACTGGAGCCGTTCCGAAAAAGAGGTCAATTTCCTCATGCGCCTTCTGCGTCAGCATTTACGCCGCGATTCCAATTTTTATCACAGCAATCGAATCAGGGTGCTGCACGCCGGAGCGCTGGAAGGTTTGCCTGCAGAGATTCAGAAAGAGCTGGCCCACGCACAGGAAGCAACACGGGAATACGAGGCCATTACTGCAGTGCTGGCAATAAACTACGGTGGAAGAGACGAGGTAATCCGGGCGGTCAACAAATGGCGCTCCCAGACAGCTGAGGACCGTGATATTACCATTGACGATGTGAGTGCGCATCTCGACAACCCGGAAGTTCCCGACCCCGACCTGATAATCCGAACCGCCGGCGAGATGCGACTGAGTAACTTCCTTCTGTGGGAAAGTGCATATGCGGAGTATTATTTTTCAGAGAAACTGTGGCCGGACTGGGATTACGAAGACCTGGCAGCAGCAGTTGAGCACTATCAGAAAAGAAAGCGAAAGTTTGGCGGTATTGCATGAGTAATTTCGGACAGCGTCTGCTCCTCTTTGTAGTCGGTCTCCCGCTCCTGTTGGGAATTGTAATATTCTTCGACCGGTTTTCCCACGCCGGCTGGGCGGTAGTAGTAGTGGTGGTTACCTTTCTTGCCGGGCGCGAGACTATCCAGCTGTTCGCTCCCACTGCAGCCCCCTTTTATACGTGGGTCGTTCCCCTGCTTTCAGCCGTGCTGCCAGCTGTAGTGTATGGTACCCTCATTCTGAATACCGGCTTCTCGCTGCTGAATGCAGCCTTGGTAGCCGGCTTGGGCTTTATCCTGATTGCCGAGCTGATCCGCTGGAAGCCCGACCATGTCCAACATTTTACCCAGCATACTACCGGCTTGATCAGCGCACTCATTTATCCGGGCTTTTTCATGGTTTTTACCATTAAATTTCTGGAGTTTGAGAATCCGCTGTTTTCAATTCTGCTTTTTCTACTGTTGAACTTCAGCAATGACACCTTCGCCTACCTGTTCGGGATAGTAGCCGGAAAAAACTCACCGCGGGTGGTACCGGTTAGTCCCAAAAAAACCCGAATTGGATTTATCGGCGGTTTTCTGGGTTCTATAGTTGCCGGCTCGCTCTTTTACTATTTCGCCCCGCAAGTGTTTGCCGCTGAATTGCCGGCACTCATCCCCTATTTCTTACTGATTGGTCTGTGTGCTGATATCGGCGATCTTATAGAATCGGCTTACAAGCGGGCGGCGGCAAAAAAAGATTCCGGTTCATTGATGCCCGGTCGCGGCGGACTACTCGACTCTATTGACTCTCTCCTTTTCAGTGCACCGTTTTTCTATTATATTGGTACAATATTACTGAAATAGGTGTTGCCATGTCGATAAAACGGATCATTATACTCGGAGCAACCGGCTCAATCGGAATCAACAGTTTCGATGTTGTGGACAATCTGGGGCCCGCCTATCAAATAGTCGGTGCCGCCTGCCATTCACATGTAAAGGAACTCATCAGGCTCGGTAGACTGTACAATATTCCGAACCTCGCTGTAAGCGGGAGGCGGATTGATGATAAGCAGATCAGGTTCTCGGGGCAGGAGGCGGTCAAGCAACTCATTCAGGAAACCGAAGCTGACATCGTAATCAATGGTATTTCCGGTTCAGCCGGTCTCATGCCTTCCGTATGGAGTCTCGAACGTGGATTCGACCTTGCTCTGGCAAATAAGGAAACTATCGTCATGGCCGGTCCACTCATACGGAGCCTCGCCCGTCGAACCGGCGCACACATACTACCGGTCGATTCTGAGCATTCGGCCCTCTTTCAGCTCCTGCGTAGAGAAAACCGGCGGGAGATCGAAAAAGTAGTTATTACCGCCTCCGGAGGTCCCTTCCGCAACACCCCTATCGAGGATTTCGCTGACATAACATTAGAGGATGCCCTCAAGCATCCAACCTGGGACATGGGAGCCAAAATTACCATAGACTCAGCCACTATGGGCAACAAGGGCCTGGAAGTCATCGAAGCGCACCACCTCTTCGACCTGCATCCGGACCAAATTTCGGTACTCATCCATCCGCAGAGCTGCATCCATTCGCTGATAAAAACGGTGGAGGGCTCCTACTACGCCCAGATCAGCCATCCTGATATGCGGATACCCATTCAGAATGCC
>JAASTM010000153.1 GCA_021767325.1 Spirochaetales bacterium | reverse complement strand
CCGATTTTCACGCTCAGGTAGATGATCAGAACAGTGTAGTGCTCGAGTCCACCGCCGCAGTCAATGAAATGTCGGCCTCCCTCGATTCAGTGGCTGATATCACTAAAAAGCGCAAGCAATCGAGTGATAAACTCCTGGAGATAGTTGATGAGGGGTTGAAGGCGCTGGAGGAGACCAATCAGTCCTTTCAGTCTGCTAATGTGGAGATGTCCTCATTACTGGAGATCAACGACATCATCGCCGGTGTGGCCGATCAGACCAATCTCCTCTCGATGAACGCGGCCATTGAAGCGGCTCACGCCGGTGAAGCGGGCAAGGGCTTTGCGGTGGTGGCCGAGGAGATCCGAAAACTGGCCACCTCGACATCGGAGAATTCACAGACTATATCGAATAAACTCAAACGCCTGATGGATTCAATCACCAATACCGGTACCCATGTCGGCCAGACTACCAGCTCGATGAATCAGATATCCGATGAAGTACGGGAGGTCGGCAAAGCCTTCGAAGAGATCACCAGTTCCACTGCCGAGCTCTCGCAGAGCGGCCGCGAAATCATGAACGCAATGCAGATGCTGCAGGATTCATCGGTGAAAGTAAAAGAGGGCTCGGATGAAATCTCTAAAGATCAGCAAATGGTGCGCCAGGAGATGAACCATATCGGGCAGGTTGTCGAGGCGATCGAAGGGGCTTCGGACGAGGTGAGCCATGCGATCGGACTGATAAATGAGTCGATGCAGCACCTGCAGAACACGATCACTGAATCGAGAGATCAATCGGGCCAGCTGCACAGTTCTATCGGTGCTTTAGTGAGCGGCCTCAATAAGTAGTGGCCTATGGATAACTGGGAATATATCGATCCGGTTGTAAGCCCCTTTTTGCATCGGCTGCTACAAATCGGGGTGGTCGGATTAGCGGTGGCGGCACTATTGCAGATCATAGACGGCGCTACCAACCCCCTCTTCATCTGGATCAATCTGGGTGGAGCCGTGGTTTTCAGTATTCTGCTGTATCGCCCGAATCTGGTGGCGAGTGCTACCAAGATTTTTCTGATTGCCGCCTATTTCTGGCTCCAGATTCTAACCTCCTTTTATCACAGCGGTCTGCTGGGCAGCGGAGAGATCATGCTGGCATTGTTTATCGTGGTGATTGTAATTGCCATGCGTCCCTTGCCCGGAATAATTATAACCGTTCTGTCGGTTACGGTCTTTTTCTTCTTTTCTCTGCTGATACATACCTCCTATCTGCCTTTCACTCAGGATATCTACTTCCGGCACACCCGGGCGTCCCACTGGCTGGTGCAGGGCATTGTTCTTTCGGTGTTCGCAGTGCTGGTGGTCAGCATAATCAACTACCTGAGAACCAGTCTCCTGAAGAATATCGCCGACCTCCAAAGCAGCAATGCGGAGTTGCGGGTGCTCAACCGTAAGCTCGAGAGCCGTAAGAACCAGATATCGAGACTGGCTTACTTCGACCGGCTCACCGGACTTCCTAATCGCGTCTATTTCAAGCAAAATGTAGCTGAGAGGATAGGCAGCGGTGTGACCTCGGGGGCTTTGGTTCTAATAGACCTGCGCGGGTTTCGTATCATCAATTCGCTTTTGGGCAATACCTATGGAGATAAAGTGTTGCGGGCGATTGGAGAGAAGCTGCAGGCGTTGAGCGACCATCGTCACTTCTTCGCCCGGCTCGGGGGAGATGAGTTCGCGGTATGGATCGAAGATTATGATGTACAGCAGTTGACGAAGAACATTGACAGGCTCGCGCAGCAGATTGCCCGTAGCATCGAAAGTGAGTACAAAATCACCCACAAGATATCCTACAGCAGTGCTGCCGCACGCTACCCCGAGGACGGCGGTAACTATCAGGAGTGTATTCAAGCCGCCGGTGCGGCAATGAAGATTGCAAAGGAGAAGCAATCCTCTCATCTAATGTTTTTCAATCACGCGATATTCAAAACTGTTCAGGAAAACTCGAGAATGCAGCGTTTACTCGAGCAGGCGGTAGAGAATGGCGAGTTCAAAGTAGTCTATCAGCCGAAGGTAAACATGCGAACTACACAGGTGGTGGGGGTTGAAGCCTTAGCCCGTTGGACCTCTGCTGATATTGGCGAGGTTGCCCCGGAGCTATTTATTGAAAAATTGACCGAACTCAATCTCATGGTGAAGTTCAGCAAGAAAATCATCAGTCAGGTAATGCAGGATATCCCTAGGCTGAAACAGCAGCTGAACCCGGAGCTGCTGACCTCAATAAATATTTCACCGGTAATGTTTCTCGAGAAGAGTTTCGTAGAGTATATCATGAACGAACTGGCACGCTATCAGGTAGCACCCCATTCGATCATTCTCGAGATCACGGAGGATGTGTTTGTCGATGATCCTGACAAAATTAAACAGGTATTTACACAATTACGCCGGCATGGTATAGGGGTATCGTTGGACGATTTCGGCAAGGGATATTCGTCACTTTCGTACATCAGCAACTTCGATTTCAGCGAAATCAAAGTCGACCGGGTGTTTATTGAGAATATCTGCACAGATAAACGGAGTTATTCTCTTTTCCAGTCGATCTGCTCGATTGCCGCGGCGTATAACTACAAAGTGGTAGCCGAAGGTGTAGAACGGGAGGATCAGATGCAGACCCTCTTGGGTGCGGGCTGTGATATCGCCCAGGGATACTATTTTGCAAAACCAAAGGCCTTAGATGAATGATACCTGAAATGCACCTGCAAGAGCTGATTGAGGAACGGGTAAGACACAACACCCGGGCTCTTCTATGGCTGGCAGTGATATCACTGGTTGCGTCGGTGCTGCTTCTGCTGCAGCATTATTTCGTCCCGGTCATCTCGTTTGAAGGCAAATCCTGGCTGTATACGAATTATACAGCGGTATATGTGGTCGGTATGATCTCCGCTATCTTGGCCCTTGGACTGTGCGCTTATCTCTTATTCATTCCGGCTGCTGCCTGGTACAACTATCTTGTTCTGAGCTTTGCGGTATTCTTTGTTCTGGAACTCAGCGCCCTGGCTGTGCTGGATTCCGGAGACGGGACCGATGTATCCGCCTACATTATCGGAATCATGGTCTTCGTTGCCTCTTTTCGTATACGCAACAGCGCCGCTCTAGTCGTAATAGTCGGAATATCCCTCAGTTTCTACCTCGTACACTGGTCTCTGTGGGGTCTGATGAATCTCAATGATACACTTACAGTTCTGTTTGTAACCCTTTTCGGCGTTTGGATTTTTCTGAACCTTGAATCCCGCCGCACCGAAAACTTTCTGGTTCGCAGAGAACTGGATATACAGAATAAAAAACTCACCGAAATGAGTGCGACTGATCCGCTTACCGGCATTATGAATCGGCGCAGCCTGCTGCAGAATCTGTATGTATATTATGAGGACTTCAAGCGCTATGCTACTCCGGTGTCACTGGCAATGATAGACATAGACCACTTCAAAGCGGTGAACGATACCTACGGACACCAGGTCGGCGATCAGGTGCTCGCCCAATTCGCCCAGCTTATCGGCAGTTCCCTGCGGGCAACCGACCGGCTGGCCAGGTACGGGGGAGAGGAGTTCGTGGTAGTGCTGCCGCATCTGCACTGCAGTGAGGCCCGGGACGCCGCCGAACGCCTGCGCCGTATAATCGCCGACACCCCCTTCTCAGAGCATCAGCTGCAGGTTACCGCCAGTTTCGGGGTGGCCGAGTTTACTGCTGAAGACCCGGGCTCCCACTCGCTGATAAAGCGGGCCGATGAAGCCCTTTATACCGCAAAACACCTCGGCCGCAACCGTGTGGTAGTTACTCAGTAAGTGTAAACATCTGGTAGAGCTGCTCTGCCAGCCTGTGTGTTACTTTTTTGATGAACAGGCGACGCACACCACCGCTTCGGGCACCAGCCGCAGCCGGCCGATGGGAATTTCCTGCTTACATTTCATGCAAAACCCGTAGGTGCCCTTTTCCATCCGGTCCAGGGCGTTGTTTAATTTTTGCAGGGTCTGTTTACTCTGTGCCAGGACGTACTCATTTACGCCCTTCTCGCTGAGAGCCTCCATGCGGGTCAGTCGTCCCAGGCTCACGCTCGGTTCGATGGCCTTAGTCTCTTCATTCAAATAAGGAAAGGAGGCTTGGATATCCTGTTTCTTCGCAAGTATCAGCGCTTTCAATTCGGCCAGTTCTTCATGTGTCATTCCGGGGAGTATATCAGGTGCCGGGAGGCGCGGCAATCCTTTTATGTATGCTTAACCATATCGTCTCTGTAACGTACGCGTCCTGTACTGTTACTATAGAATCAGTTAACCAAATTATTATAGCTATATTATATATAACACTAATATTTTTACCATTTTATAAATAAAAAAATTGATAAAATGAATATAAATACTCAAAATTTGGCCAAATAATCTGCATTATAGGCTTGACTATTACAGTACTATTTTTTAGGGTTAAATACAATTATTCTTAAGCTTAATGCTATTTATATACAACTGAAGAATATTATACTTTTTAAGGAGTTAGAATTATGAAACTGGTTAAGAAAATTTCCATGTTCGCTATTATTTTAATGATAGCTATGAGCGTGGTGTTCATTGGCTGCCAACAGAAAGAGGCTGAGGCTGAAGGTGAGGCTGCCGAGAAAGAGGTGGATAAAACTGCTAGACTGGCATATGTAAACTGGGCCGAAGGTGTGGCGTACACCCATGTAGCGCAGGTGGTGCTCGAAGAAAAAATGGGTTACGACGTAGAAATCACTGCTGCGGATGTAGCGCCCGCTTACACTTCTGTTGCCCAGGGCGACAATGACGTGTTTATGGAAACCTGGCCTGTATTGCATGTCGATTATCTGGACAAATACTCGGACAGCTTGTATGACGTCGGAAAAATCTATGAGGGTACTCAGGTCGGCTTGGTTATACCGCAGTATATGGCTGAGGATGGTGTGAAGACTATCTCTGACCTCAAAAAACCTGAAGTAATGGAGAAACTGCGCGGAGAAATAACTGGAATCGACTCTGGTGCGGGAATGATGCAGGACATCGAAAACGAGATTATGCCCGGATACGGTCTGACCGATGCCGGATACAAACTGGTAGCTTCGAGCGGCCCGGCTATGACTTCCGCGCTGAAGAATGCAGTGGAAAACAATGAGTACATAGTTGTTGCTGGCTGGAACCCGCACTGGAAGTTCGGTGTATGGGACCTCGCTTTTCTTGAGCAGGACGGTCCTCAGGTATGGGGTGTCGGAAACATTCATCTGTATGCAAATGCCGGTCTCAAGGACAGCAAACCTGAACTTGCACAGTTTCTCGAAAACATGTACTTAACTGATGAAGAGATGGGAAGCTTGTTGGTTGCCTATAAAGACGCCGACGATCCCTATACCATGGCCCAAGAGTGGGTAGAAGAGAATCCTTCGGCCTGGGAAGACTGGCTGCCATAGGGTTTACACACTTTAATACACATAAACCGCCCTTATCCGGGCGGTTTTTTAATAATGTTATTATATGACCCCGCCCGATTTCGCGGATAAAGAACTGTAGATAAATGCGATAGATAAAAACTTCCTTGACCGCTGGGTGAGTACACCATAGAATCGTAGAAAAGTGCAGAAAGCAGGAGGTGTTCCGTGAGCGATACGAATGAAAACCGGAGTACACCGGACAGAAGGACCCGTGAAAGGGTGCACGCAGAAAAACTACCCGCCGGCATGCAAAAATTCAGTCTCGATTTCGGCGGTGGCGAAGTATACACGGGCGACACCATCGATGCCAGCCCTAGCAGTATCTCTTTTTTAGTAGAAGTTCCAGCCAACCGTATCCGCGAGCATATCGTGACCCTCATTTCAGACGACAAAAAAATCAAGATGACCCAGGAACTGGTCTACGTCAAGCCGGTGGAGGCCGAGCTCTCACGCATCAGCTTCATGCTCGACTCCGAAAATACCCCGGCCCATTACCGCCGGCAAGTCAGCCTGGCGTTGAATGGGTAGATATCGGCGAAGCATCTGAGAATTTTGTCCATATGCTAAATACAGCTCCAAATTTGACCGGCCAGCGACTGAAAGGTGCGATGTCGCCACTTTGACTGCACAGATGTTAAAATTATTGCTGTTCGAATAAAATCAGCAGATGTGTGAGTCAGCGATAGTTAAAGTCACCATTACTGAAGTCCTGGAACTGTTTCTGCTGTCTCTGCCAATAAGGTGTGACAGCAGTGCAAAAATCGTAGTACTATAAAGTATTACGAAGTAATAAGGGAGGAGTACAATGGAAGCAGCTGTAAAAGTCGGAATTATTATCTGTGATCGCTACCGAAGATGCGCGGGCGGAAAATGCATGCGGTCTTTG
>JAASTM010000152.1 GCA_021767325.1 Spirochaetales bacterium | reverse complement strand
GTGACCATAATCAAGCAGGGCTTCAACGAGATGAAGTACCTCATCTATCCCCGCGGCGTTTTTCGGATACACCTGAACGGGAGAGTAGTAAAAAAAGATACCGTGTACGTCATTACCGGAATGGTATCCCTGTACATTCTGCTGCTGCTGATCGTCACCTTCGTGGTAGCTACGGCCGGCAACACCATCCTGACATCATTTTCCACAGCACTGGTAACCCTCGGAAACATCGGTCCCGGATTCGGTATGGTGGGGCCAACCGAAAACTACGCGTTCTTCCCGGATTATGTGAAGTGGTTCCTCTCTTTCATTATGATGGTCGGTCGTCTGGAGATCTACACCGTCCTGGTGCTGTTTACTCCCATCTTTTGGCACGACTGAGGGGAGAGCGCTGCCGGCTTACTCTTCATCCTCCGGCGGTTCCAGTTCAGCCTGCGTGCGTACGCCCAGTTTTTCGTGGGCGATCCGTCGGCCCTCCTCTTCATCGACCTTGGTAAGCAAAAAGCCTCCGACTGCAAACAGCATAATGATTGACAGAATTCCGAAGCGGTTGCTGCCGGTGAGAAGAGTGATGGATCCCATAAGGAATGGGCCTACAACCGCGGCGAACTTACCGAGCATGTTGAAGAAGCCGAAGAACTCGGCCGATTTGTTGGCCGGAATGAGACGGGTGTAGTAACTGCGGCTGAGGGCCTGAATACCGCCCTGGAACAGCCCCACCAGGCCGGCCAGGATGTAGAAGTGCAGGGTGGTTTTCATGAAGTAGCCCAGGATGGTGATAATTCCGTAAGCGCAGATGGCTACGTACAGGGCGTTTTTGACACCAATCCTTTTACCGAACCAGCCGTAGGCCAGGGCCGAGGGGAAGGCGATAAACTGTACCATCAGCAGGGCAACGATCAGCGATTCGGAGGGAAAGCCGAGAGCCGCTCCGTAATCAACCGCCATCCGGATTATAGTATCCACTCCGTCAATGTAAAACCAGTAGGCAAGGAGAAAGATTCCGACTACCCTTAGGCTGCGGATATCCTTGAGGGTATGCTTCAGCTGGAACCAGCCGCCCTTTACCGCCCGGTTCAACGGAAGTGGAGACTCCACCGGCGGTTCGGGCACGAATAGCAACAGCGGGATAGTGAATACCGCCCACCAGACAGCCACGGTGAGAAAGGCAATGCGAATGGCAGTCGGGCCGTCGGGTATACCGAAGAGCTCAGGCTGCAGATACATCACTACATTCACCAGGAACAGCAGTCCGCCGCCGATGTAGCCCAGGGAAAATCCCAGGGAGGAGACAAAATCCACCTTCTTTTCAGAGGCGACCCCGGTGATAAGAGAGTCGTAAAATATGTTTCCCCCGGAAAATCCGACAGTTCCGGCCACATAAAAGACAATCGCCAGCTGCCAGAAGCCCATCCGCACAAACCAGAGTCCGCCGGTCATGATGACCCCCAGAAAGGCGAAGAATACCAGAAAGCGCTTTTTCGTGCTGCCGCGGTCGGCCACAGCCCCCAAAAAGGGTGCCAGCGCCGCAACAATAATCGATGCCAGTGAGTTGGCCATGCCGAGATAGAAGGTGCTCTCCTGAAGATTGGTGGGATCGGCCCAATACGATTTGAAAAAGACCGGAAAAAAACCTGCCATGACAGTAGTCGCGAAGGCACTGTTTGCCCAGTCATAAAGAGCCCAGGACCAGATGGTTCGTTTTGAATCTTTCATCTTTACTCCCTAAAATGTGCTTCTATGGTGTACCATTTCTTTATACTTTTCCTCAGCCAAGCCAGCAGCAGTTCCTGTCTTTCATCCTCGGAGAGCTGCCATTCGATCTGCTGCTGCCGCAGTTGGTGGGTCAGATGGTGCAGTACCAGTGCACAGGAAACCGAGATATTGAAACTTTCTACAAACCCAAACATGGGTATTCTGACAAACTCATCGGCCTGCTGCTTCATCCCCTCGGTCAGGCCGTCCAGTTCATTGCCGAAAAAGAAGGCCGCCGGCCCCTTTGCCAGGTCGAACTTCTCCAGGTCTACATTACTGCCGTGGGGGGAGGTTGCTACGATTCGATAGCCTCTGTTTCGCAGCTCCTCAACCGCTGTTGCAGTGCTGGTTCCGGATTTGTTGAAGCGGTGCAGGCTGAGCCACTGGCTGGTGCCCAGTTCAATGCCCTTATTCGGCTTAAAGCGATTGCGGCCCTCGATGATATAAGCATCCTGCACTCCAAAGCCGTCGCAGCTGCGTAGAACTGCGCTGGCATTGTGAGGCTGGTAGATGTCTTCCAACGCTACCGTTATGTAACGGGTCCGCTCGGAGATAACCGCCTGCATCTTCTCATAACGCTGTGGTGTGACAAATCGGCTGAGGTGTTCGATCAGGCCCTGTGTGTTGTTCACAGCGGCCGGCCCTTTCCGGAGTCGGTGATCTCTACCAGTTGATGGGGGTAGGGTTCCATCAGGTACTGATCGAGCAGGTATTGGTTTTCGAAGCGAATGGCCCAGCTTTTCAGCAGATGGATAAGGGTACTGGCCGGAATACGTTCGTCCCGGTACTCTTCGAGGCTGTTCAAAAAGAACTGGCGCTCCTTCGGCTGGAGCTGCCCTGACAGGCCGCCGAAGGCGTGCTGAAAAGCGTTGATCATATTGGTGAACTTCGGGGGCTCGGCAAACAGGCTACGTAAGAGCTGCTCATACTGTTCCAGCACCTCCCCTATGGGCAGCTGTTGGTGGTTCGCGACTACACTACCCATTTTGTGGAGCAGATCCTGGTTGTAGGCCATGAACAGCAGTTTTCCCTTGGTATGAAAGTCTACCAGCAGACGCATCTGCTGCTGTTCCTTCAATTCTCTGAACTTGGCGAGAGTGAATAAACTGGTAAAATAGTGTTCACGCAGCACGAAGTTTTTTAATCGACCCTCATCTTCAACAGGGTATCCATCAAACTGCTCGACAATATATCCGCCGAAGATCCCGGCTCCTTTTCCCTGTGCACTCTGCGCATTTTTATTGCTGTACACCTTTACCTGCCAGGGGCCGCAAGAGGGTGAGCGTGATTTGAGCAGAAACCCGTCTACGGTTCCGATCTCGGAAAAGAAGCCTTGCAGGTAGCTTTCCATTTCGCCGGTTACCTCATTCCCGCTGGCCGGCTGAAATAGAATGGTTTTGTCGTTTTCTCTGACTATCCGTACCGGATTGCGGGGAACTCCCAGTCCTATTTCTACTTCCGGACAGGTGGTGATAAACTCGACGTGCCCGGAGAGCAGCTGCACAACCGGATCAAAGATCTTCTGTCCATTGTAGCGGCAGCTGTCGAATCCCAGACATTTACTTACCACTACTTTAGGAGTTGCAAAATCCATTGTGTCTCCTCGAAAAGTATTTATCTATTTTGCAGGCCGGCCCAGCTTTGAACCGACTGTAGTTTGATTGCGACCGTTCTCTTTCGAATGGTAGAGCGCCTGGTCGACCCTGCGCATCAATCCGTCGGCGGACCTGTCGATCTCCGAGTCATATTCCACGACACCCAAGGATATGTGAATCGTATCTCCGCAGCCATAGCTCTCAAAGTCACAGTCTGCAACCTTTTTTCGCAGCCGTTCTGCAATTACGTATGCCTGACTCTCATCGGTCTCGTGCAGCAGAATAACAAATTCTTCGCCTCCGTATCGAGCGCCAATGTCATCCATTCGCAGATTGTTCCGAATAATGAAACTTACCGATTTGATTACCTCGTCGCCAGCCTGATGGCCGTATGTATCATTTACATGTTTGAAATGATCGATATCGGCCATAATGACAGACAGCTTGGCTTTACTGTCGGCTAAATGCTGAATCCGTTTCGACAGTACCGTGAAAAAGTAGTGACGCAGTTTCAGATGGGTCATCAAGTCGGTTGTCGACATCTCGAACAGAACCGCATTGTGAATAGCGATCGATGCAAAATGCGCGATGTCGAGGAGGTACTTCTTATCCTCCCGCGAATAGTCTTCTCGATGGATCCGTTCGCCGAGAATAATCAATCCCATGAGCTGTTCTTTCACAACCAGGGGAATGACCAGCGTGGGGGCAAGACTATCGAGTACATCCAGGCTATCGCGGTCCTCCACTGAAGCGGCCAGGTCCTTGAGGGTGAAGCAATACGGGTTTTCGATAAGAAAATGACTCAGAGGGCTGTCAGTGTCTATGACATAGGTGCGGCGTGGGTCGAGACTGAAACCTTCTACATTGCGCATAAGCTTCAGCCCGGGTATCTCCAGATTGTCACGGCTGAAGATAGCCGCCTGGGTAACCCCCATCTGACCCATGCAGATGTAGAGAATCGAGTCGAGTAGGCTGTGATAGTCGAGGTTCGAGCTTAGACTCTTGCTGATTTCCAAGAGCTGTCGAAGATCGAAAACCTCTTTTTCCAACCGATTGGTTTTATCGGTTTCCACGCTACACACCTTTCCTTGCTTTAATTATCGGTACTTTCTTTGTAGTCTTAAAACCAGTGAATGTAAAGCGGAAAAGAGAATCATTCCTATAAAGGTGATAAAAAATGGAAAGGCCAGCAGGAGGGATGAAGGTGCTCCGGCTATCCCCTGTGCATGCTGGGCTACCAGTTCAGCTCCGGCGAACAAAAATGAAACCAGCAGTATTCCATAGGGACGTTTATAGCCCAGAAATATGGCCACCAGCGCAATCCAACCGCGGCCGGAGGTAATATTGGGTACATAGGCGCCCAGATTGAAGGCCAGGGAGGCTCCGGCCAGACCGCTGGTAATGCCGGAAATAGTGATGGCCAGTATCTTGATACGCTGCTCGTGGATGCCACGGGTATAAAGTGCCGTAGAGTTTAGTCCGGCAGCCTTCACATACATACCGAAGGGAGTTTTGTGCAGCAGCCAGGCGGCCACCGGTACACATGCAAACCCGAGGTAGACAAACAGCGAGTGATCGGTAAAAAACTCCGTGAGTATCGGAATGGAGCTGAGCCCGGGTAACGTGAAGTACTGCTGTGCCGGGAAGGCGGCGAACTCGATGACTCCCTTGGTGCCGAACAGCATGTGGGAGGCAATCTGAGTGCCCCCGATAGCCAGCAGGTTGAGTGCCAGGGCTGCAATGAATATGTTTGCCCGCAGCTTGAGGGCCGCCGCCGCATAGAAATAGGCAAAGCCGGCGCTCACCGCGACGGCCGCGGCTGCGCCCAGCCAAAGATTGCCACTGGTACCGGCGACAGCAGCGGCCGCAAAGGCGCCGATCAGCATAAGCCCTTCGAGGGCGATGTTCAGTACCCCCGCTTTTTCAGTAAATAAACCGCCCAGGCCGGCTAACAGAAACGGAGTCATGATTTCAACTATCGAGTGCAGCATTACGCTTTCTCCCTATGCTTATGCGGGCCGTGACGAGAAAAAGAACAATAGCCTGCAGAATCGCGCCGAATTCAAAAGAAAAGTCGGCGTATATCATTGCATTTTCCCCCCCAGATTCCAAATACGTAAAAATAACGGAGGCCGGAATCAGCAAGACCGGATGGATGCGGCCGATCAGTGCAATGGCGATCCCGTTCCACCCCATTCCGGAGGTCGAGCCCTGCAGAGTGGCGAATGAGGTGCCGAGCACGTACAGCCCGCCGGCCAGACCGTAGAGTGCACCGCTCAGGGCCATCGGGATGAAGTAGTAACGCCGGACTGGAATGCCCCCGTACCGGGCAAACTCCCGGTTGAGTCCGGTCATCCGCAGTTCGTATCCGCTGGAGGTGTGGAAAAGGTATTTGTATGTCAGTCCAACCAGTAGCAGTCCAGCCATGAGGCTGAGATTGAGGTGCGAGGGCGGCATGAGCTGCGGCAGACGGAAATGAGGTGCAATTTCAGGGGTGGAGAGCAGAAAACTGTCGGTGTTGCGCAGCGGACCGGAGACCAAATAATCGATGGTGTACACTATTGAGGATGAGAGCAGGAATGACGAGATCAGCTCGTCGGTGTTCCATTTCATCTTCAAGAATCCGGACAGCCCGGCTATCAGTGCCCCACTCAGCATAGCGACCAGCACAGCTGCGAGAATACCGAAAATACCCAAAAGCTTCGGGACACTCAAGAGAAACATCGTGGTCGCGAGTGCTCCGGCGTACACCTGGCCTTCGCCGCCCAGGTTGAACATGCCGCCCTGGAAGGCGATGACCATCGCGAGTCCGGCAATCAGGTACAGGCCCATCCGGTTGAGAAAATTGCCCAGGTAAAAGAGGTTGCGAAAGGGCCCCATCAGAAAAGCCCCTAAGGTCTGGGCCGGGGAGTCGCTGAGAAGGGGGAGGGCGATCAGCATTGCCAGTATCGCCGCGGCAATGGCAAGCCCGATGCTTACAAAGGTGGCGGCCGGACGGGTATCATGCATGGGTTTCCACCCCCAGCATCAGGCGCC
>JAASTM010000151.1 GCA_021767325.1 Spirochaetales bacterium | reverse complement strand
AGTACAGGTACGCAATCTCAAAAAACTGCGACAGGGTAAAGGCCAAGGCGGCAATGATGACACCACTCAGTCCGACCACCTTCGGCAGAAAGATGACCATTGCCGTGAGGGTGGCGGTGTTCAGGCCGACCGCCTGGGCGATGTACTTGGTTTTCCCAGAGTAGATCAACAGACCGCGGTACCAGGAGAGAAAAGCGCCCAGTACCGGCACCAAGGTGACTATGAGGGCTGGCAGCATTACAAAGCTGAGCAGTTCGGGCTCCAGGCCGGCCACATGCTTGAACCAGAGCCGGCCGGTGGGTGCGAAGACGAATACAAAAAACAGCACTCCGGTTCCGAGAGAGAGCCGTATAGCGAACTTCCGCAGCGGGGCAATGTGGCCGGCTTCCTTCAACAGCGCCACAGCCACTTCCTGAAACGAGAGGGCCAGGGATCGGAACAGGAACATCACGCTCAGGACCACCGGCCAGACGGCCAGCGATTCCAGGGGGTGTGCCGCGTGAGCGATGCCGTAGTTGAGAATCGGCCGGGCCAGAAAGGTAATGACACTGGTTAGCAGCAGGGGGTAGTAGAAGGTCAGCAAGTAGGACCAATTGAACTGCTTGTCCGGTGCCTCGTCCCGCAAGCTTCGAACCGCCGGACGGGCAAACATATACGCCGCGGTCATTCCGGAGGTCACTCCGGCGATCAGGGCCACTGCACCCAGGTCGGCACCGGACAGGTCGGTAAGTGCATGTCCCAAAAACAGGGTGCCCAGGGTAACGGCCAGACGGATGAACATGGTGTAGCTGATTTCCTTGGTACGGCCGTAGCGAATGAGAATGCCCTGGTACAACCGCCGGTACCCGATAGTTCCGGCCCAGGGAATCATAATGATGAAGGAGCTGCGGGCCAGCCCCAGGATCTCTTCGGGAACGCCCAGTACATTGCGCAGCAGCATGGTGTACAGCGGGGTCAGGGCGAGAATTACATGAATTGCGGTCAGTCCGGCGGCCATGAAGTGCATAAAGCGCAGCAGCTTGCGGTAGTTCTGGCGGCCGTCGGTAAGGGCGGTGGCCGCTGAGAGCATCTGAATAATCGGAGCCTCGATAATCAAAGAGATCGAAAGCGTTACACCGTAGGCCGCCAGGTTCTCCTTGGCGGCGGCCAGTCGGGCGATAACCGCATTGATGCCCGGCTGCTCGATGGCCATGAAGAGCCACATAGCTGCCAGGGGCACCCACAGGAGGAAAATCCGCTTCTGCGTGAGTACTTCGGGAATTTGAGATACCGAGTCGGCGTTTTGATTCTGATTCATCGATGCTCCAGTTTTTGAGGTTTTACAAATTATAAACTAGATATATTAATGTTTCACTATAACCTAAGTTCTAAAATCTTTGATTTTACTGCAAAGATTATTATAATATACACAAGAACAGAAGCGGGAGCAATTATGTCAATCAAAGACTGGCAGGAACAGAAATACAACGAAGCATTTAACGATGCCCTGAATCAAATCCAGCATCTGCGCGAAATAGATCCGGACTTTACGATAGATTCTCTCAAAAACCTGCTGGAGACGGCCTATGTACACGAGGGCAACAACTGGACCGGCCGCGGTCCGGTCGGTGATATGGAACATGAAGCCCGAATAGCCGCCTATCAGCAGATTCTGGCTGAATGGGAAGAGCATCAGGAAGAGTCAACCGAAAAGCATTAGACCAGCTGCAGCTGCGCCAGCCAGTCCGATAACCGGCGAATCTGAACGCCATTGGGATAGGTTTTTTCTCTGGTGATATTTTTTACAAGTTGTAATTTTACAGCATCCGGAAATAGACCTCCGAAGTATTCCAGAGACTTATGGAGAGAAGAGTCGCCGGTTTTCACTTCAATCAGAAAACGAACCTCTGCATCGATTACCACAGCAAAGTCGACCTCTTTGCCCTCTTTGGTGCGCAGGAAATGCAGTGCCGTTGAATAGCCCTCGGTATCTTCGATTCTGTGCAGCTCTTTCAGCAGTGCACAGGCAACTATATTCTCAATTTGAGCTCCTTCTCCGGATGAAACCTGGGCGGTATCGAAAAGGTAGTATTTCGGCTCTTTACGCAAAGATCGACTGATTTTGTTTGCATACGGGCGAACCGGAAAGAGCACATAGAGTGTCTCGAGATGCTGAACCCACTGTTTTACTGTTTTCGGATCTCTGCTGAGTTCGCGAGCTAAAGAGGAATACGAAACAGTACTGCCAACTCTGCGTCGCAGGAGTTCGATAAGTGTTTCGATCGACATGATATCCGTAACAGACTCGAGGTCCAGCAGGTCCTGACGTAAGATTGTATCGGTATGACTCCGTTTCCACCGCCGGTAAAGCGTATCATCGTTCTGCAGGAAAGGCTCGGGAAACCCGCTCACCCGGAGCACTCGTTCCAGCGCCTCCTCCGGTGCAATCTCTGAACTGACCTCTTTGAGATCAAAAGGATGCAGGCGATATAAAAAGTGTCTCCCAGCTAATGAATCACCGGCTTTTCCGGCGGTGCTAAGATTCGCACTCCCAGTGACCAAGTAACGCGGTGGAACCCCTTCGACATCATATATTCCTTTTATCCAGCTCTTCCACTTAGGCATCTTGTGAAGCTCATCGAAAATAACCAAATCCTTCTGCCTATCCCAAGACATATCCAATAAATCGGCTCTGTGTTCGGGGTAGTCATAGTTGAAATAGTCAAAACTGTCGGTAATCATTTTTGAAAGGGTAGTTTTCCCGCTCTGTCTGGGGCCGGAGAGCAAGATAATTTTCTGTTCAAGATCCTGCCGAATATTCGGTAATAGCCCACGTTCCATATGACCATTTTAGCACCAGTTCCCGAATAGTCAAGACTATACAGGAAAGTACTCCCGAATAGTCAGGAGTATTTTCTCACGTATGCCTCAATGTCGAACTTGCGTTTGAGTCCGTTAGCGTTCATGTAGCGGGTTTTGCCGAAGACCGGCCGCTCGGGCCAAGCCCGGTCGTGTTTACCGAAGCACCAGGCTACCCCGGCAAATCCGTTGGGATCCCGCCCGTCCAGGGAATATTTATTATTCAAATACAGCGCCCGGTCGAAGGCCTCCCGGGGCCGGGGCGACCACTCCAGAATTTTCTTGCCCCAGTACATGCGCATATACCCGTGCATCTTGCCTCGGCGGCTCATTTCCCGCTGGGCGGCGTTCCAGTAGGGGTCGTGGGTTTCGGCGGATTCGAGCTGCTCCAGCGAATACAGGTAATCGCGGCGGTCGACCTCGTGGGCCGCCAGGGTCTTGTGGGCCCACTCGGGCAGGCAGTTATAGCTGTCGTACTCCGGATGGTAATAGGCAAAGTTCATGGCCAGTTCGCGGCGCACCACCAGCTCTTCGATGAAGGCCGCCGCCCCTTCGCCGATAGCACTTCCCTGGTCGCCCTGCTTTGACTGTTCCCGCATCGCCAACACCTGCAGCACGATATATAGCACCGATATATGGCCGAAATGCAAGTACGGGCTCAGATGCGACAGATAGTCGACCGAGGGGTCGTTGCGCAGCTCATGAAAGTGATCAATTTTAGCGGCCAGGAACTCCTCCAGGCGCTGCAGCGCCGCGCTAGTGCCGCCGCCAATCCAGTCCACCGGTGCAACCCCCCGGTCGATCTGCAGGTCGGCCTCCAGACCGTTACGGCCGGTCAGCGGCCGGTCGGCAGGTATGAGGCTGCAGTCCGGAATACCGGCCACCATACTTTCCAGGCCGAAATCGGTTTCCAGGCTGGGCTTCTGCACCGGGGTCTCGGGCAGTTCGACTAAAAAACTCTCCATGACCGCGTGCAGTTTCGGCCGCAGGATACCGGCCGTATAGGCTTCCTTCGGATACGCTGCCTCAACCGGGACCGTTACATCCGATTCCACCTGTATGCAGCGACAGTCTATCGCGGCGGCAATCGCCGCGCGCCACTGCCGCTGAATGCGCAGATAACCGCAGTCGCACACCAGCATGGCCGCCCGGTGGGCTATCGCGGAAACCGCCGCCACAGGCTCACCCCGCAGGAGGTTAAACTGAATCCCGCGCTCGGCCAGGCGTGCCCGCGTATCCTCCAGGCCCTCCAAGAGAAAGCGGTAATGCCGCAGATTAGCTTCGGGAAAGTTATCGGTCAGCACATACAGCACCAGCAGCGGTAATTTCAAAGCGGCAGCCTGCTGCAGGGCCAGTTCGAGGGCGTGGTTGTAGTGCGCCCGGGCGCTCTGCTGCATCCAGTAGACTACATACTCGCACGCTTTTTCACTGTGCGAGTTCAGATTCTTGATACGCTCGCCGTGTATCATTAATGCTCCTCAACCCTACAAAATTGTCCAAAATTTCTTATTTTGTAAGATTTTGATTGGACGTTGCTAAAAAAATTTGTAATACTCATAATAGTAGTGTGAAGAACTATGGAACACAAGAACGCAACTGACTTAAATATAGAGGTACTCGCCCAATTCCCGGAAGAAAATCCGAACCCGGTCATGCTGACCAATCCGTACGGAGAAATCCTTTACTGCAATCCTTCCGGTCAACGGCTCTGCAGACAGTATCTCCTGACCGAGTTATCTCATTTTACTCCGCAGGTCCTGGATACTATCAGGCCTGTGATCGATAACAACAGCTCGGTTACCGTACCTATGGGTCAAAAGTTTTTTCGGGTATTATCCTCCCATTTCCCCGATTCAGATCTCCTTTACCTGTTTTGGCAAGAGGTAACCGAACAGAAGCGCTATGAGGCGCTGCTGTATCTTTCGGAAAGCATTATCGAGCGGACCAATGAGGGGATTTTCATCACCGATGAGGAAGGAGTCATAGAAAGGGTGAATCCCGCCTTTACCCGCATCACCGGCTTTAGTGCTGCCGAGGCGATCGGTGCCAATCCCCGTATTCTCAAATCAAACCGACAGGGCAACAGATTCTACTACGATATGTGGGAGAGTATAATGACCGCCGGATATTGGGAGGGAGAGATATGGAACCGAACCAAGAATGGTCATGCAATTCCGGTGTGGCAGTCGATAAGTGTGGTCGACAACGGGGAAGACGGTCTGAAAAAATACGTCTCGATTTTCCATGACATAAGTGACATCAAGTCTACCGAAGCAAAGCTCGAGCATCAGGCCTATCATGATGTGCTGACCGGACTTCCGAACCGTCAGTTGTTCTTGGACCGCCTGCAGCAGGCAATTGCATCCTCAAAACGGAACGATAAAAAGACAGCGCTCATTCTCCTCGATATTGATGACTTCAAGAAGATAAACGACAGCTTAGGCCACCATCTCGGAGACAAGTATCTGCAGATAATCGGCCGGCGCTTGGAAGCTTCCAGCCGCGAAGAGGATACGATCGCCCGGCTTGGAGGTGATGAGTTCGCCCTCATCAATTTGTATATAAAGAATCAAAACGATGTCATCGATATATTAGAGCGGCTCCAGGATGCGATTGCGCACCCGGTCGTGCTGGGCGAACATGAACTGATTCCCTCCGCGAGTATCGGAATTACCTTTTTTCCGGACGATGGCAGTACTGCTCATGATCTTCTGCAGAATGCAGACCTGGCTATGTATAAAGCCAAGCTTTCGGATAAGGGCAGCTACGCCCTGTTTAACCCTGAACTCCAGAATCAGGCACAGAAGCGGATACAGTTGGAAAGTGAAATGCGGCAGGCTCTGCAGCAGGACCAGTTCATAACCTATTACCAACCGAAAATTGATCCGGTTACACAAAAGGTGTGCGGTGTAGAGGCATTAGTGCGCTGGAATCAAAATGGAACACTGGTTTCTCCGGCCGATTTCATTCCGGTAGCAGAGGAGTCGGGACTCATCTTTCCGCTGGGAAGGCAGATTCTTAGTAAAGCCTGCCTGGAAATCCACAAGCTGCATCAAGAGGGTTTTCAGGAGATATCAGTAGCTGTCAATATCTCCGGCAAACAGTTCCAGGATGCATCTCTGATAAACCAGGTTCAGAATGTAATCGACGAAACCGGCATTGATCCCACCAAACTGAACATAGAGATCACTGAAAATGCTGCCATTTCCGACATTGAATCGGCTCAATACATGATGGAAGAGCTCGGCCGGATGGGGGTAAAGACCTCAATTGATGATTTCGGCACCGGCTACAGTTCACTGGCTTACATAAAGCGTTTCAAATCGCACACACTGAAAATAGACAAGTCGTTTATCGATGACATTCCCGGAGGCCATGGGGACAAGGCCATAGTCCAGGCCATTATCTCAATGTCACATGCCGTGGGTATGAAAGTCGTCGCCGAGGGTGTTGAAACAAAGGCCCAGGTTGAGTATCTTAAGGCTGTCGGATGTGATTACATCCAGGGTTATTACTACAGCAAGCCGCTTCCACTGAATGAACTGATT
>JAASTM010000150.1 GCA_021767325.1 Spirochaetales bacterium | reverse complement strand
TACGCTCTTTGATGTAATAATCCGGCAAAATAAGTACTTTTACGTATACCCAAACCCGGCCTATTGAGGATAATCTCGAGTTATGGCGATTATCGAAGCGCAACAGCTGTCAAAAACGTATGCTAACGGGGTGAAAGCCCTCAGGCAGGTAGACTTGCAGGTAGAAGCCGGCGAAGTGTTCGGCCTCCTCGGACCGAATGGGGCCGGCAAAACCACTGCAGTCAGAATCCTCAACGGCACCCTGCAGCCCACCGGCGGCACGTACCGGGTGCTCGGAGAATCAAACGGTTCCACCGCCATCCGGCAGAGAACCGCGACCATCAGCGAACAGGCGGCCCTGTATACACAGCTGTCGGTTCAGGAGAACCTTCTGTTCTTTGCCGACATGTACGGTATCGAGCGCGGTACAGCTCTCGGTCGAATCCAGTATTATCTCAAGCGCATGGAGCTCTGGGAGCGGCGGGACGACAAGTTCGGCACCCTTTCTACCGGACAGAAGAAGCGTATCCAGATTGCCCGCACCCTGCTGCACGAACCGGAATTGATCTTTCTGGATGAACCGACCTCCGGACTGGATCCTGACGCTGCCGAAAAGGTAAACACGCTCATTCGAACTCTGGCAGAGGAGCAGCACACCGCTATTTTTCTCTGCACCCATAATCTGCCGCTGGCCGAGAAAATCTGCGACAGCTTCGGCTTTCTCTCGAAAGGCGAGCTGGTAAAACACGGCAGTAAAGCCGAAATCGTGGATTCAATCCAGCCCGAAAAGCAGGTCGAAATCGACACCAAATCGGGACAGTTCACCTATCCGATAAAAGCCGAACAGGAGATCAACGGCCACATTCAGTCGCTGATCAACTCCGGCCATATCATTACCGGGGTAAGGATCCCCCAGCCATCTCTCGAGGATGCCTATTTCCATTACATCGAAAGGAGTCAGCATGAACTGGTCTAGAATCCGTGCGGTAATTCGAAAAGATCTGAAAGAGGTCGCCGGGATGAAGATGGTGGTACTGCCGATGGTAGTGGTACCCCTGCTGCTGTGTATCATAATGCCGGCGGCAATTTCCATTACGGTGTTCACCTACGGGATCAAATTCATCAGCAATGCCGAGATGATGGAACAGATTATTCCCCTCTACAGTATACCGGAGGTCTTTTCCACTGTCCCGCTGCAGATTCAGTATATTTTTCTCAACTATACCTTTCTACCGCTGTTTATGGTCATACCGGTGATGATATCTTCCATTGTCACCGCCAATTCCATCGTCGGCGAAAAAGAGCGAAACACCCTCGAAACCCTGCTCTATACCCCCATCACTCAGCGGGAGTTTATCGCTTCCAAACTGCTGGGAGCCTTTCTTCCCGGTTTCTTCCTGACGGTGGTTGGATTTCTGTTCTATTTTGCGGTGGTAAACGGGATTTCATATTACTATATATCGGAACTAATGGTGCGCAGCCCGATGTGGCTGGTCGGTATCTTTATCACCGCCCCGGCCCTCTCGCTGCTGGGTCTCACAGTTACGCTGTTTGTCTCGCTGCGGGCAAAAACCTACCTCGAGGCCCAACAGATGTCGGCGATGGTGGTAGTGCCGCTGGTGCTGCTGATAGTAATGCAAATTACCGGGGTAATTACCTTTCATACCGGCTACGCCCTGCTGTTCAGCATTGCGGTGCTCCTGATCGACTGGTTGGCCATGAGCCGCCTGCTGCCGCGTTTCAAACGGGAGAATATTCTTTAGCTGAGCTGAGCCCGGCGCCGGCGGGCTTACGACCTGCCGGTCAGCCTTAGCAGCCGCCGCGATTCATGGACCGGTCGGACACCTCTTCGAGCCGCTTCACCTCTACCGAGCGTCCCTCGTTTTCGAGTTCCGAGTAGTAGGACTTTGCCGACTTCTTGGGATTCTTAGTAACCCGTATCCGGATGCGGTGGTCCTCTTCCAGGGCCCGTTCCACCCTTTCAACCGGAGCCGTCTCCAGGTAGAGCCAGCAGTCGGTACAGCATTTCTCATCCAGATACTTTTTGATGTTCTCAACATCTACCCAGCCGACATGCTTGCCGTGTACCAGGACTACATCTCTCTGTTCTACTTCTTTATTTTCCGAATTCGCAGCCATAATCTCTGCTCCTCTCTCCATATTATAACAGTTATACCCGCCCTAAGTGAATCTTTTTATATTCCCCCGGGCTCAAGCCTTCGGTTTTACGAAATACACTGCTGAAGTAACTCAGCGACTCGTAGCCGCAGCGCTCGGCTACCTCCGACAAACTTATTTCCGGTTCCTGCACCATCAGGTCTTTGCTGCGGGCGATGCGGTAAGAATTTACATACTCAAAGGGGCGGTGATTCATCGTCTCCTTGAACAGATGACAGAGGTGCTGAGGGGTTACATCGAGGGTCGCCGCCAGGTCGTCTATGGTTATAATGTCCTGATAGTGCTGCTCGATAAAATCGAAGACCGGTTTGAGACGGGAGTACTTGGTCACTACCGGCTCGTTGTCGCTGCGGTAGGCGTACTTCATCAGGGTAATGAGAAAATCATAGACCAGGGAGGAGCATTCTAATCCCTTCAGGTTCGATTCGGAGAGCAGATGAAAAAAGGCCACGCGCATCTTGTTGACCAGCTGTTCGGCATGCACAACCGAATACACACCCGACTCCGTAAGCCCGGCTACATCCAGTATCGGCGACAGGTTCTTTCCGCCGAAGGTGAACCAGTGCACCTTCCAGGGCGAGGTTACCGGATAGTAGCGGTGTGAAACCCCGGGATACAGAAACATAGCCTGGTCGGCCCCGACCACGAAATCCTGTCCGTCGAGGTGCAGGATCCCCTCGCCCTCTTCGCACTGGATCCACTGGTAATGCGGAAAGCCCTTCGGCCGATTGTGCGGGTCCATCTCCTGGTGAAAATCGACACCCACTCCCAGGAGGTAGAAGGGGAGCTTCAGCTCCATTTCGGTTAAAACAGCAAAGGCAAATTTTCCCATACGCGTATCGCCCCAAAGTATAAACCGGACATCTTAAAATATCTACAATTACATTCAAATCTTATCATTGACCGAATTCAGCGTCGGGCGCATAATTTTCTTACACTAAGTAAAGGAGGATCTTGGTTTATGAGAAACAAGATTATTGTAAGTGTTCTCGCCGTACTGTTCGTCCTCGGCATGGCTCCCCTGTTTGCCGGCGGCCAGCAGGAAGGCGCTGCCGAAGGCGGCCAGGCTGCTGAACAGAATGTGGTCGTATACAATTCCTATTGGAGTGACCCGGAACCGAAGCGAGTTGAAGCCGAACTAATGGAAATGTTCAAGGAACAGAATCCGGACGCAAAGGTCATCCACAGCACCGTTGCACACGAGGATTTCAAGCAGGCCATCCGCGCCTACCTCACCTCTTCCGCACCCCCTGATGTACTGACCTGGTTCGCAGGAAACCGCGCCCGTTTCTTCATCGACAAGGGTCTGATCATGGACATCAGCGATGTATGGGAAGAAGCCGGCTGGAACGAAAGCTATGCCAAGGGTTTCCGTGCCATGAGCTCGGTGGATGGAAAACAGTACTTCCTGCCGGGAAACTGGTACTGGTGGGCAATTTACTACGATACCCGCGTGTTCGACGAATACGACATCGAGATCCCGGAAACCTGGGACGAACTGATGGCTGTATGTGAAAAACTGAAAAGCAACGGGGTTACCCCCTTCACCGTCGGTACCAAATACCGCTGGACCGCCGCCGCGTGGTTCGACTACCTCAATATGCGTGTTAACGGTCCCGAATTCCACATCAACCTGATGCTCGGAAAAGAGAGCTACGATGACCCGCGCGTAGTGAAGGTATTCGAAGAGTACTGGGGCCCGATGATCGATAAGGGTTACTTTATCGAAAGCCCCGCCTCCTATGCCTGGGCCGAAGCAATACCCTTCATGACCAACGGCGACGCCGCCATGTACCTGATGGGCGACTTTATCCGCGACTCTTACCCAGAAGAAGACTTGCAGTACCTGGACTTCTTCCGCTTCCCGATCATCGACCCGAGCGTACCGGTCGGCGAAGATGCACCTACCGACGGATACTTCATTCCCAAGAACAGCCAGAATCCCGAGATGGCCAAAAAGCTGCTCAAGTTCTTCGGCTCGAAAGAGGTGCAGGAATATGTGGCGAAAGAGCTCGGACGTCTGGTTACCAACAACAAAGTAGATACTTCGGTCTACAACGAAAACCAGATGAAGGGCCGCGAAATCGTGAACAGCGCCGACTATGTGGCTCAGTTCTACGACCGCGATACTACTCCTGAAATGGCCGACAAGGGCATGAACGGTTTTATGGAGTTCTGGCAGAACACTGACAGTGCAGAAGAAATTACCGACAAGCTGGAGAAAGCCCGCCAGCAGCTCTTCGAAGAATAAACACCAGTTCATCAACATTCAGACCGGCGGCATATGTCGCCGGTCTTTCATACCCCAAGGAGGACACGAATGTTGGATTCGAAAATCCGCTACAAGCTGATTCCGTACGCATTCCTGGCTATCCCGGTGACGATTTACCTTATCTGGATCATCGGACCGATGGCTTACAGCTTTTATCTCAGCTTTACCAAATGGGACGGCCTTTCCGCTCCGCAGTTTATCGGTATGAAAAACTACCAGGTACTATTTCAGGATGAAGTCTTCTATATCAGCCTGTCCAACAACATCGAGTGGATTATCCTGTTTATGACTATTCCCATCGTACTCGGTTTGACGTTGGCGATGGTTTTGAACAGGAACATCCCCGGAGCCAAGGCCTTCAAAGCCAGCTTCTTTCTGCCGATGGTGCTTTCCCTGGTAGTCTGCGGCCTGGTATGGTCCTGGCTCTACAATCCGCACAGCGGACTGATCAATGAGGTCCTGCGCCGTATCGGCCTCGGCCAACTGGCTACCGGTTGGCTCAGTAACCCCAAGGTCGTAATGGAGGCGGTTATTGCCGTCGCCATCTGGCGCCAGGTGGGCTATGTAATGGTACTCTATCTGGCCGGACTACAGAGCGTGGATAAAAACCTGGTGGATGCATCCGAAGTGGACGGTGCCAATGCGGTACAGCGCTTTTTCAATGTGATACTTCCGCAGCTGGCACCGATTACCGTCATCGTAATCGTCATCAGCATAATCGACTCGCTGCGCGCCTTCGACCTGGTATCGGTTATGACCCGCGGTGGTCCCTACAATCAGTCCAGCGTACTGGCGAATTTTATGTACATCGAAGCCTTTAACAACTACCGCATGGGCTACGGTGCGGCCATCTCGGTGATCATCTTCATCATCAGTTTGATGTTCATCATGTTCTACCTCACCCGCATCGCCAAGGAGGAAGCAAATGGCTAAACGATCGAATGTTCCTCCCGCCGTAAAAGCGGTACTGTATATCCTTCTATTGCTGGTCACGCTGATCTGGCTGATACCGATATTTGTTGCCATCATCACTAGTATGCGCACTAACGCCGAAATAATGTCCCAGGGTTTTCTGGCTCTGCCGGAGAAAGTCAATCTGAAGAGCTATCTCGAAGCGTGGCAGCGGGGCGGGCTGCACAAGTATCTGCCCAACAGCTTTATTATCACCATGCCGTCGCTGGTCTTGACGCTGCTGCTCTCATCTTTGGGTGCCTACGCCCTGGCACGCTTTCGCTTCAAAGGGCGCACGTTCTTCTATTTCATGTTCGTTGCGGGTACCATGCTGCCGTTCCAGATTCTGCTGCTGCCGGTTTTCAAGCTCTCGGATGCACTCGGAATCTATAACACCTACATCGGCCTGATTGCCATCCATACGGCCTTTCAGCTCGGTTTCTGTACCTTTGTGCTGCGAAACTATATGATGACCGTGCCGATACAGGTGATGGAGTCGGCCCGCATCGACGGCTGTTCGGAACTTGGAATATGGTGGAAGATCATGCTGCCGTTGACCCTGCCGGCCTTTGCCGCCATTGCGACCCTGGAGTTCACCTGGATCTTCAACGACTACATCTGGCCGCTGGTGCTCATCCGTACTGCCGAAAAGATGCCGGTTACTACCGGTCTGGCGATTTTGCAGGGTCAGTATGTCCAGGACTGGACGGTTATTATCTCAGGGGCCCTGTTTGCAACGGTGCCGACTCTGATCGTGTTCATCTTTCTGCAGCGCTACTTCATTGCAGGGCTGACGCTCGGTTCGAGTAAATAGAATAAGTTTTGGAGAAGAGAATGCAAAAGCGAGACGGACGTTACTACGTGTACGACAACCCGATCAAAAAAAGCCACAGCCGCGCCGCCGAAAGGTGGCAGCGGATGTTCATCAAAAAGTTCAACTACGATCCGCAGGAGACCTACTCGCTCACACTGCAGGAAAACCCCTACCTGGGGCCGATTTTCGGCCTGCAAAATATCGTGCGGGCGGACGCACCGGGTAACCGG
>JAASTM010000149.1 GCA_021767325.1 Spirochaetales bacterium | reverse complement strand
GGATATAGTATATATGCATCAATGGATTTTATTCACCAACCGCGGTAAGACGTTTCTTGCACGACATAACCCGAAGGATGCGGCCCACTGCTTTGAAAAGGCCCTGCAGGCCTGCCCGTCCCAGGATGTGCAGGCTCTCGGCGAGATCTTTTACCTGTGCGGGGTGGCCCTGCAGAAGCTCGGTTATCATGAAAACGCCCGGGAGTGCTGGTTTTCCGCCTCCTCGATCAATCCGAAGGGACCGGCCGGCAGTATGTTGAAACGCCAGAGAAACCGGGATGAGGAAGACCGGCATACCTTCAAGTCTATCCAGCTGTACCGGTATTTTTCTACCAAACAGGCGGATCTGTTTTACTCGGAGACCGAGCGGAAGAATGTGATGCAGATTATAGATGCCTACTGGCAGGAGATCAAAGCGGCCGGAATTTTGAATGAGATGCAGCCGCAGGAGAAACGGGCCCTCTTTTTCGAGTTCAAAATCGACTTTGCGAGTCTGTTTGCCTGTGCTGACGGCCTGCAGTATGACGCCGGTGAGTAAGCTGACCGCAAAATTGACCACTGGATATGGTGAAGTTACGATTTGTGGGGCATTTTTGCTACAGAATTCAGCTGTTTTCCGGTAAGTGGGCATTAATGACCCACTACACAAATGAATAAAGTTGATTAAACAACTAAAGAAAGTGTAAATCATTGTAACATAATAAAATAAAAAATTATTATTGGTCTTCGTTAAATGGCACGCTTCTTGCATCAATAGATAGTAGGAGGCAAGTATGGAAACGAAGACTAAGAATAAAAGAGTTACAACAGCATCCACTTCCTTTGATGATGAAAACATTATATCTCTCTATCTGAAAGAGATTAACAAGATACCTCTTCTATCCCGCGAAGAGGAGAATCATTACGCGCGGCTGGCCGCCCAGGGCGATAAGGCTGCCAAAGAGAAGCTGGTGAATGCAAACCTGCGGTTTGTGGTAAATGTGGCCAAGAAGTACCAGAATCAGGGGCTGCCCCTGGCCGACCTGATCAACGAAGGCAATATCGGTCTGATGAACGCCATCGAGCGCTTCGATGTCGAGAAAGGCTACCACTTTATTTCTTACGCAGTCTGGTGGATACGTCAGGCCATTCTGAAGGCTATCAGTGAGAAGGCCCGTATGATCCGACTGCCCCTCAACCGGGCCAACGAACTGGTGCAGATCGACAAGGCCCGCAAGGAGCTGCAGGTCGGGAAAGCCGAAGAGCCGGAGATAGATGAAATTGCCGATGCGACCATGATGGACAAGGATCATGTTGCCAACCTCATCAATATCTCCCAGGATCTGGTTTCGTTGGAGACCCCGGTGTATGCCGATAAGGGCGCCAGTCAGCTCGGTGATTTTATCGAGGACAGAGATTATCGGGCACCTGAAGATGTAGCAATGGATAACTCTCTGCGAGATGATATCAACAAGGTTCTCAAGACTCTGAGCGAGAAAGAGGCCGAGATCATTCAGTACCGCTACGGTCTGAACGGTCGAACTCCACTGTCTCTGAAGGACATCGGCGATAAATACAACCTGACCAAGGAGCGTATCCGCCAGATCGAAAAGAAAGCCATCAAGCGGCTTCAGCATCCTTCCCGCAGCATGCACTTGGAGTCGTACACCGCATAGTATGAGTGTATCCCCGGGGGTGTCGTAACGGCACCCTCTTTTTTTGTGTTTATTGACATCAACAGGTAATTATCTTACCATCTTGGTTAGAGATATAAAATTTGTAAATACCCAAAGATATGGAGGTTATAAGTTTCTATGGGAAAGAAATTAGTGTATTTTTTTGGCGGAGGTAAAGCCGAAGGCAACTCCGGGATGAAGGAGTTCCTCGGCGGTAAGGGCGCCAACCTTGCTGAGATGACCAACCTTGGAGTTCCGGTACCGCCGGGTTTCACCATTTCGGCTGAAGTGTGTAAAATTTATTATGAAAAGAATCAGCAGTACCCCGAAGGTCTCGAAGCAGAGATCGATGAAAATCTGGAAAAGCTGGAGAAAATGATGGGCAAGAAGCTGGGTGATCACGATGATCCCCTGCTGGTATCGGTACGCTCCGGTGCCGCCATCTCCATGCCCGGTATGATGGACACCATTCTCAACCTCGGTATCAACGATAAAGCGGTTGAAGGGCTGGCAAAAAAGACCGGCAACGAACGCTTCGGTTGGGATGCCTACCGCCGGTTTATCCAGATGTTCTCCGATGTAGCCATGGGGCTGGATCTCCAGCTCTTCGAAGGCGAGCTCGAGAAGGCCAAGGAGGCCAAGGGTGTTGAACTGGACACCGATCTGGACGCATCCGACCTGAAGAAGCTGGTCGAGGTGTACAAACGGGTCTACAAGGAACAGATGGGCGAAGATTTTCCCCAGGATCCGAAAGACCAGATGTACAAATCCATCAATGCGGTCCTCGGCAGCTGGATGAATGAAAAGGCCATCAAATACCGCAAGATCAACGAGATTACCGGCCTGCTGGGAACAGCAGTGAACGTGCAGTCGATGGTCTTTGGTAACTTCGGCGAGAACTCCGGTACCGGTGTTGCCTTTACCCGCGATCCTTCAACCGGAGAGAAGGTCTTCTTCGGTGAGTTCCTGGAGAATGCGCAGGGTGAGGATGTAGTTGCCGGAATCAGAACTCCTAAAAACCTTTCATATCTAAAAGAAATAAATCCGGAGATCTACCAAGAACTGTTCAAAATCAAGGATCGCCTCGAGCAGCATTACCGCGACATGCAGGACATCGAGTTTACCATTCAGCAGGGCGACCTGTACCTGCTGCAGACCCGTAACGGTAAGCGCACCGGCGCGGCCGCCATCAAGGTAGCGGTGGACATGGTCGAAGAGGGCATGATCAGCGAGGAAGAGTCCGTCGGACGGGTTACCCCGCAACAGCTCGACCAGCTCTTCCACCCCCGCATCGAACCCTCCAAGAAGGGCGACCTGAACGTACTGGCCAAGGGGCTGAATGCATCCCCCGGTGCCGCCACCGGCCAAATCGTCTTTACCGCCGATGAGGCTGAAGAGTGGGTGAAAAAGGGCAAGAAAGTACTGCTGGTCCGTAAGGAGACCTCTCCCGAGGATATCGGTGGTATGCACGCCGCAGAGGGTATTCTCACCTCCACCGGCGGTATGACCAGCCACGCGGCGGTTGTTGCCCGGGGTATGGGTAAACCCTGTGTAGCCGGCTGTAAGGCAGCGGTAGTAAAAGCGGGAACCCTGACCATCGAAGGCAAAGAGTACAAAGAGGGCGACTGGATGACTATCGACGGTACCGACGGTGAAGTCTACGAAGGTCAGATCGACCTGGTAGACCCGCAGATTACCGACGACCTGTCCAAGTTTCTCGCCTGGGCCGACGACGTGCGCAAGAAGGCCGACCGCAAGGGCGTCAAAGAGAAGGGCATGGGTGTACGCACCAACGCCGATACTCCGGGAGACGCCAAGCAGGCCCGTCACTTCGGCGCCGAAGGTATCGGACTGTGCCGCACCGAGCACATGTTCTTCGACGAGGGCAAACTGGAGATTTTCCAGGAGATGATCGTGGCCGAGAGTAAAGCGGCCCGTCAGAAGGCCCTGGACAAGCTGTTGCCCCTGCAGAAGAAAGACTTTGTCGGTATCTTCAAGGCGATGGACGGCTACCCGGTAACGGTTCGTCTGCTCGACCCGCCGCTCCACGAGTTCGTCCCCAAAACCGACGAGGACATCAAGGAGCTGGCCCAGAAGGTCGGCCTGAAGCCCGAGTCAATCAAGCAGATGGCCGAAGACCTGAAAGAGATGAACCCGATGCTCGGTCACCGCGGTTGCCGTCTCGGTATCACCTATCCCGAGATCTACGATATGCAGGTAGAGGCGATTATGGAAGCCGCCTGTGAGGTAGACAGCGAGGGCGTAAAGGTAATTCCCGAGATCATGATTCCGCTGGTCGGAACCAAGAACGAGCTGAAGGTGCTGCGCGAGAACGCCGAGAAGGTGGTGCAGGACGTGCTCAAGAAGCACAACAGCAAGCTCGAGTACAAGATCGGCACCATGATCGAGATTCCGCGGGCAGCATTGACTGCCAACGAGATTGCCGAGGATGCCGATTTCTTCTCCTTCGGTACCAACGACCTGACCCAGATGACCCTCGGCTACAGCCGGGACGACATCGGCAGTTTCATCGGCGAGTACCTCGACCAGAATATTCTGCCGTACGACCCCTTCCAGAGCCTGGACCAGACCGGCGTCGGCCAGTTGGTAACCATGGCAGTGGAGAAGGGCCGCAGCACCAAGAGCGACCTGAAGATGGGTATCTGCGGTGAGCACGGCGGCGATCCCTCGTCGATCGAGTTCTGCTACCGCAACGGTCTCAACTACGTCTCCTGTTCGCCGTACCGGGTACCGATTGCCCGTCTAGCGGCTGCGCAGGCGGTGGCCGAAGACCTGAAGAAGGCCAAGAAATAAGAATTATATAGGTGCGGTGTTCTCTCATCGCGTTCACACACGTAACTATCAGGGGGCTTTTCGAAGCCCCCTGTTTTATATTAGCCGTATAAAATGAACAATACTTCAAATCCGAACCACAATTTCAATACTCGTGACATCTACACACAACTTTTAGCACACTACGGGCCGCAGGGCTGGTGGCCGCTGCTGCAGCGCAGTGGCCGGCCGGGCTACAGTGCCGAAGGGTATCATCCGGGCATCTATACGCTCGATTTAGAGCCGGCCGAGCGCTTTGAAATCGTAACCGGCGCTATTCTGACGCAGAACACCAGCTGGGTGAACGTCCGCAGCAGTCTCGCGAAGCTGCTGGAGGCGGCCGGCCGCCGGACCACGGGCTTCGGACCGGAGTTCATACTCGAACTCCCGCCGGAGGAACTGGCCGCACTGATCCGCTCCAGTGGCTACTTCAACCAGAAGACTAAGAAGCTGCGCTATGCGGCCGAATTCATGCTTTCCGGCGGGGCCGCTGCGGCCGGCAGGTCTGGCGACGCCGACGGGATTGGCGCGGCAGGCGGCTCTGGCGACGCCGGCGGCGCTGGTTCTGCCGGCGGTACCGGTGTTATAGGCAGTGTGGCCCCCGGAAGAGCCCCGGCCCGCAGCGAATTGCTGTCAATCTGGGGCATCGGACCGGAAACCGCCGATTCGATTCTCCTGTACGCGTATGAGCACCCGGTTTGTGTAGTGGATGCCTACAGCATGCGAATATTCAAGCGCCTGTCCGGGGAAGGCCGGGAAGCCAAGTGGAGCTATGACCAGGTGCAGAACAGGTTCCATCGGGAGCTGCCGGCCAGCCCGACTGTGTATAACGAGTTCCACGGCCTCGTTGTCGAACATGCAAAACAACACTGCACTTCAAAAAATCCAAAATGTTATAAATGCCCATTAAAAACAGTGTGTAAGTTTCTTGCGCAGAATCGTTGAATAGGCTACAATTCAAGCGATTTAGCAACCAGTGATGATGACGAGGGATAGAACTCATGTATGTTGATAACAACACCGATCAGTACCGCGATAGTATCAAGGATATTCTGCTCTTCAAGTTCCTGAGTGAGCGCGAAGTGGAAGACCTGTTGCGAATGTGCGAGGTACAGGTGTTTGAAGAGGGCGAGCGAATTGTACAGCAGGGGGAGGTCGAACAGGCCTTCTATGCGGTAATCAATGGTTCGGTCGAAGTGGCGGTAGAAGAGGGCCGCAAGAAAAATGTATATATCTGCACTATCGGCAGCGGCGAAGTCTTCGGAGAAGCGGGTATGTTCATGAAGGTTAAGCGCACCGCCAATGTCAACAGTCTCACCCAGACTGCTCTGCTGCATATCACCCGCAGCGATTTCATTCAATTCATTAAAAAGTATCCGACTACCGGTAACAAGATCCTCATGGTCACCGTATATAGCCTGCTGAAGAAACTCCGTGAGGCCAACCAGGAACTGGCTTTTGAGCGCCAGTTCGACATCGAGCAGGACGATGTCGACTCGATTGTGGACGAATTTTTACAGGCCTAGCCGCCGGGCTATTGCGGTTCTTATGAGGGCTGCAGAGTTCTTATCAGGGCTGCAGAGTTCTTATCAGGGCTGCAGAGTTCTTATGAGGGCTGCTGCGGCCCGAGACCGGCCTGCTGCGCAACACTGCGTATCAACGTCTCTGCAGCCCTGAACTTGGTGGTCAGTTCGATATGGGTTCTTCTTCCGTTCTTATCGAACAGGTGCAGCTCGTTGGTCGGGGTTTCAAACCCGGCCCCCGCCGCGCCCACATCGTTCACCGCAATCATATCGGCCTTGGCCTTTTTCATCCGGGCCTGGCCGTCGGCGGCTAACTCCTCCACCGATTTGTGATACAGCGCCCGGAAGGCTACCAGAAAGGTATGCGGGGAGATGCTTTTTACCTGATCGATTATCTTCGGCGTGGGAACCATCTCT
>JAASTM010000148.1 GCA_021767325.1 Spirochaetales bacterium | reverse complement strand
TTCAACGCCTCCATCGCCGCCTGCTTCTCTTCGATGTGAAAATTGATTTCACCCGAGTTGGCGTAGACCTTTATTTCATCTATGAGCTGGCTGATGCTTATTCCGTTCTTTTTCTCCTCGAGTACCACCTGGAGGACCAGCAGGCTGGCCAGGATGCCCGAGTCGCAGTTGTAGAAATCGCGGAAGTAGTAGTGGCCGGCAAGTTCTCCTCCGAAGACGGCATTCAGCTCCCGCAGTTTCAACTTGGCAAAGGCGTGTCCGACCTTCCATGTGTGCGGGGTTCCACCGAGCTTGCGGACATACTCGGATACCGATCGGGAGGTGCGGATATCCTGCAGCACGGGGCCCTTTTCCCGTTCCAGGTAGTAGCGGGCCAAGACTGCAATGATGAGGTCGGGCTGGATAAATTCGCCTTTTTCATCAACAAACATAACCCGGTCGCCGTCACCGTCGAATATAATACCGATATCGCTCTTGTTTTTCTTAACAGCTGCTTTGAGATCGCGTACGTTCTCCTCTTCCAGCGGGTTCGGAGCGTGGTTGGGGAAGGTTCCGTCCAGTGTGTCGTAGAGATAGTGCGGCTCCTCTCCGAGCAGATCCTTGATGATAAGGGCCGCCATGCCGTTGGAACAGTCTACCGACATATTCAGGGAAGCGAGATCCTCAGGCACATATTTTTTCATAAATTCCAGATAGGCTTCCTTCACTTCGATCGGCTTGACTGTGCCGCGCTTATCCGCCGGTTCAACAATTCCGGTTTCTATCAGCTTTTCCAGATCGGCGAGACCCGACTCGTAGCCTACCGGCAGAGCTCCGCCCCGCGAGACTTTCAGGCCGTTATACTCCTTCGGATTATGACTGGCGGTAATTTGCACCGATGCATCGAAATTGAAGTGGGCGGTACCGAAGTACACCATTGGAGTCGTCGCCAGTCCCATGTCGAACACATCGGCACCGGCATCGTTGATACCCCGGCTCAGTGCCTCGAACACCTCTTCGGTACTGCTGCGCACGTCGCGCCCGACCAGAACTTTATCGGTGCTCAGAAGACGGGGCAGATAGAAACCTATTTTGTACACGTCATCGGCGTTAAAATCACGGTTGTATACACCGCGGATGTCGTAAGCCTTAAAAGCTTTCATAGTATCTCCTTATTGTATCGGGGTAAGTACCCGCTAAGATTTTCGGTATTGTACATCTCACAGAACCAGCAGCTCTCATCTTCGAAGCGTATCGCATGCACGGTTCTATCCAGAAAGCGCTGCAGTTTGTTCGGAGTGTTTATCTGGTCAAGATTCCGCTTTCCCCGTAAGGCCTTGAGGGCGTTTGAACGGGTCATCATCTGTACATCGACGATGGAGGCGAGGGGCGCCTTCAGCTTGGTTTTCTGGTAGGTTTTTTGTTTGGTACCGATTACACGATAAATCGGGCGGTCCGATTCAAAATCTTCAAAGATGAGGTCTCCGTCCACGATGTAGAGGAGACCTCCCTTACTGACCAGGCTGCGGTTTTTGAGCGACATGAGAAAGGCGTATGTTTTCCATTCGATTGTACCGCCGTTTTCGAGTTCCAGCTGCTTGAGTAAGTTATCAGATTCCCTGCTCATTTTAGATGTATCTTATCTCGTAATCCACTGTAATCGCTTTTTTTAGCAATGCGCTCACGCCGCAGTAGCGTTCCTGGCTCAAATCGACTGCTTTCTGCACCTTTTTCTCATCGAGATTGTCCGCTTTCTTGAATTCATAAATTACTTTGATAGAACTGTACTGCTTGGGATGTTCTTCGGTCATATCCGCCTCTACATCTATGTTAAAGTAGGTGTACGGCTGCTGCATCTTCTTTAAGATGGAAATTACATCCATCCCGGTGCAGCCGGCCAGCGAAGCCAGCATGAGCGGCTTGGGACGGGGCCCAGAATCCCGGCCTCCCACCGAATCATCGGCATCCATCAGTATTTTATGGCCGCTCACCTCGGTCTCAAAGGCCATTCCTTCTTTCCATGTGCAATTCAAAGTTTGATGTGACATATTTCCTCCTTTAGATTGTAAATATATCAATAAAACCCGTCGAAAGCAAAGCCGCAGAGGCTCAGGCTACAGCACCTGTTTTACCTCGGGCAGCTGCTGAAGATTAGCGTAGAGGGAATGCAGCTGCTCCCGGTTTTGAATATAGACCTCGGTAGTGAAACTCATATACTTTTGTTTCCCGCTGCTCTTTTCCGTCCAGGGTTTTGGTTTGAGCATCAGCTTGTGGAATACCTCCTCCAGCCGCATTTGCTGCACTCTGACGGAGCTGGGCATTTCGGTGATGATTTTCATCACGGTCCTGGCCGGAAAGTGGGGTTGCTGATTATCAGAAATTGATGCCATACTATACTCCTTATTAACAACATACTATTTGGAAGATTATGGATACAAGTCAACTGCTAAAAGATTTCGGCAAACTCCTGAAAAATAATCATCAGGAGAGCCGCAGCATATTTTCTGATACAGAGACCGACTGTTTTCGGGTCTACAACTGGAATATCGCTGAAATTCCGTGGATGATAGATTTTTACGGGAAGTATTTACACATCTCCTCGCTGGCCGAAAACCATCATCCGGAGTTCCTCGATGCCGAGCCGGAGTTTCTGGATGCAGCGGCGCGGATGCTGTATGTACCGCTGGAGCGAATTTTTTTCAAACACC
Source organism: Spirochaetales bacterium (assembly GCA_021767325.1). Next base: position 3,749 of record JAASTM010000148.1, on the reverse strand, counting down.
GCTTTGTACAGGGACGTGAGCTGCAGCACGAAAAGTTGAACCGGGCCAATCAGACCCTGGTGGTTCAGGAACAGGGGCTGAAGTTCAAAGTCAATCTCTCGGACTATCTGGATACAGGTCTGTTTTTGGATCACAGAATCAGCCGGCAGCTGGTTCGTGAGGCGGCGGCGGGGAACCGCATATTGAATCTTTTTGCGTATACCGGGGCCTTCACCGTGTATGCGGCGGCCGGAGGAGCGGCCCGCACCGTGTCTGTCGACCTATCAGCACCCTATCTTCGGTGGGCACAGGAGAATCTCGAACTGAACGGTTTGACCGGTGATATGCACTCGTTCTGTAATTCGGATGTCCGTGAATACCTGCAGGCTGCAGTGCAGAGGGATGAGCGGTACGAGCTGATCATTCTCGATCCGCCGACCTTCTCGAACAGCCGAAAAACCGAGGGAACCTTCGATATCCAGCGTGATTACGTGTGGTTTATTGGCCAGTGCCTCAAGCTCTTATCGAAGAACGGCAGCATTTTGTTCTCCACCAACTATCACAAATTCCACTTCGACCCGGGCCGCCTGCGCGGCGCCGAGGTGCAGGAGACCACCCGTTCGACTATTCCGCCGGATTTCAACGGAAAGCGGCGGCCCCACCGCAGCTGGGTCATCCGCCGGCGCTAAACTTGCCGGCGGTAGGCCTGCCGGCCACGGCCGTCACGGCGGCCTCAGTCGTCACGGCGGCCGGCCTATTTATTCAGCTTCTTCTTCAGCTTAGCCCAGGTATCCTTCAGTGAAACAGTACGGTTGAAAACCGGCTGGCCGGGCGCGGAATACTTGGTATCGACGCAGAAATAGCCCTTACGCAGAAACTGGTAGAACTCGCCGGCCTTCGCATCCTTCAGTGAGGGCTCGAGTTTGGCATGCTTTACTATCTGCAGGGACTGCGGGTTCACATCATCCAGGAACTCGCCGGTGGCCTCGCCGGGATTCTCACTCGTAAACAGGTGATCGTAGATGCGTACCTCCGCTTCGACTGCATGCCGGGCGGAGACCCAGTGACTGGTACCCTTCACCTTGCGGCCGTCCTCCGTCCAACCGCCCCGGGACTGCGGGTCGTAGGTGCAGTGGATCTCTTCGATCTCTCCGGTCGCAGGGTTTTTCTTCACATCTACACAGGTTATGTAGTAGGCGTGCTTCAGGCGAACCTCTCTGCCCGGGGCCAGGCGGAAAAACTTTTTCGGAGGATCCTCCATAAAGTCTTCGCGTTCGATGTAGAGCTCCCGGCTGAAGGGTACCGTACGGCTTCCGGCCGATTCATCCTCCGGATTGTTTACCGCTTCGAGCCACTCTTCCTGGTCTTCGGGATAGTTATCTATGATCACCTTCACAGGATCTATGACCGCCATTACCCGCTGAGCCCGCTTGTTGAGATCTTCCCGCAGGCAGTGCTCCAGAAGGGCGATGTCGATGGTGCTGTTGGCTTTTGCCACCCCGATCCGCTCGGCAAAATCACGGATTGCCTTGGGGGTGTAGCCCCTCCGCCGAAAGCCCGAGATCGTAGGCATGCGCGGGTCGTCCCATCCGTCCACGTACCCGTCTCTGACCAGTTTCAGCAGTTTGCGCTTGCTCATTACCGTATAATTGAGATTAAGACGGGCAAACTCGTACTGCCGGGGCTGGTGCTCTATCCCCGATTCATCTACCACCCAGTCGTAGAGGGGACGATGGTCCTCGAATTCGAGGGTACAGATGGAGTGGGTGACCCCTTCGATTGCATCGGACAGCGGATGGGTAAAATCATACATGGGATAGATAGTCCAGGTCTCCCCGGTGCGATGGTGTTTTACCTTTTTAATGCGATAGAGGGTGGGATCGCGCATGTTCAGATTCCCCGACGCCATGTCGATTTTTGCTCTGAGCACGTAGGTGCCTTCCTCGAACTCACCCTTGCGCATCCGCTCGAACAGGTCGAGGTTCTCTTCCACGGGCCTGGATCGGTCGGGGCTCTCTTTTCCGGGCTGTTTGAGTGTGCCGCGGTACTCCCGGATCTCCTCCGGGGAGAGGCTATCAACGTAGGCCTTTCCGGCTTTGATCAGTACCAGCGCATACTCATAGAGCTGCTCAAAATAATCAGAGGCAAAGTACTCATGTTCGCCCCAGTCGAAGCCAAGCCAGTGTACGTCCTCTTTAATCGATTCGATATATTCGATTTCCTCTTTTTCCGGGTTGGTATCATCAAACCTCAGATGGCAGCGTCCGTTGTATTTTTCGGCCAGTCCGAAATTGAGGCAGATCGATTTTGCATGGCCGATGTGCAGATAACCGTTCGGCTCGGGGGGAAAGCGGGTAACGACTCGGCCGTCATGCCTGCCCTCCGCCAGGTCCTTTTCTATAACGCGTTCGATAAAATTGAGGGAACTCTCGTTCTCATTGCTGTCCATATTCTCTACCTCTCTGTTTTCTACCTTCTAATGCTGCTGATACTATCATATTGAAAAAAAAATGTAAGCGTTCCTCCGGCGGCATTAGCCGGTCACCACCGGAAGGGTGATGAAGAAGCTCTGACATAGCACAACCTATCCGATATGGGTTACTTTGAACAGCAGCCCCGGTTTGTAAAAGGTGACACAGTTCCGTCCGTTGGATTTCGAAGTGTAGAGGGCCTTGTCCGCCTGTTCGATGAGCTGTTGCGGGGATGCAGAACGGGTGGAGTTGATATGGTTGACCCCGATGCTCACAGTAATCTTCAATGTTTTTTCCATGTATTTAATTTCCATCCCTTCGATCTCTTTGCGAATACGTTCCGAGACATGGTAGGCGGCATCCTTGGAGCTCTCCGGCAACAGGACGATAAACTCCTCGCCGCCGAATCTGGCAATGACATCCTCCTGCCGCAGGGTATGCTCGAGGGCCCGAGACAAGTGGAATAGGACCTTGTCCCCGGCTAGATGTCCGTGTTTGTCGTTGAGCTGCTTGAAATGGTCGATATCCAGCAGGAGAATGGAGATACTTTTATGATAGCGCTGCACCTTGGCCAGTTCCTCGTTCAGCCGCTTCTGAAAGAAGGAGTGGTTGTACAGCTGTGTCTTGAAATCCGTTACGCTGCTGCGGTAGTGGATTACATTCTGAAAGCTCAGAGAGGCGAATTTCAATAAGCGGTCGATGTAGATGATCTCCTCATCGGAATACTCGCCTTCGACTATTTTCTTCCCCACGATAATCATCCCGTACAGCTCATCGGGACCGCTGATCGGAATGATGATCTCTGGATTCAGAGGCTTCAAATATTCAGCGGCCGCCTGGTTCTGTATGGAGTATTCGAACAGAGAAAAACTGATGGTGCCGGGGTATGAGGAGAAATAGCGGCTGTAAGCTTCCAGAGAGTTTATCGGTGCCGGTGATTCGACCCGCTTCAGGTTGTGGTAGCAGATTGTGCGCGGGCGTTGTTCATCGCCGTGAAGCTTCAGCACGAACTGCAGAAAGCTGGGGACGAAGCGGTCAACCAGGTTAGAGGTTATATACTCAATGAGATTGTCACCACTGTCCTGGTTAAAAATCTCGATTGCGTCGGAGAGGAGTTCTTCTAAATCGTGAATCCGGCGCTTACAGTTGGCCAGATAATCAAACACACCCAGAGAGTTGAGCAAATCGTAATGCTTGATGGTCTCCGGGCTTTTCATAAAATCATCGACGTATTTCATAGTTGCGCTTTTTATAAAATACCTCAAAAAGGCATATTTCACAACAGCAGTTTGAAAAAAG
>JAASTM010000147.1 GCA_021767325.1 Spirochaetales bacterium | reverse complement strand
TCTCTCGCGGTCATACCCGTAGCGCTGCACCGCCTGGTTGATAAAGACAATACGCCCTTCGGTATCGAGATGGTAAATCAGGTCGGGCATTTTATCGGTGGCATGAAACAGCGACTCGTAGGCTGCGCCGCGCTCATCCCCGCCGTCTCCGCCGTCTCGGCACACATCCAGCAACTTCAGGACCGTATCCTGTTCGGCATAGACTCGTTGCAGACAGAGTGAAAGTACTGAGGCCAGCGTCTCGATCTCCAGTTCATTCCGGATAGCCTGGCCCTTTTTCATAATGAAAATCAAATCGGCAATCGGCCCGTTATGATCGTGGATCGCTAGGGCGTAGGCCTTCTCAAGCCTGAACAGCTTTATAGCCTGCCGGCAAAGTTCCCCCGGGATCTGGCTGCCGGCCAGAGTGCACAGATTTTCGAACTCGACTATCCCTTCGGCTGCAAACACATCTTTGATGTGCGGATCAACGGTATACGCGGCTCCTACCAGTGGAAACCCGAAAATCTTGGAGGCTTTGCGTACGCCTTCTCCCATCCCAGCGACGGCTTTTGTGGTGGTATATTCCCCATAATCCGACACCTCGTTCAAGGCTACATACTGGGCTCCGCTCAGAATTCGAAAATCTTCGGCAATCTCCTCATAGTCGATGGTCCTATGGCTGCATCGAGAAAACTTGTGAGTAGCTGTACGGAGGAAATCCTGCGTATTAAAATGTTCGAAAGCGGCCATATATGAAGTGTATGACTTTGGTTTAGCCCTGTAAATAGCAGCCTGCTACTTTAAGAGCTCCAGCTTTTTGAGCTTGGGACGAATCACAAAGGTACAGTATCCGGCATACGGATGCTTCTCGAAGTAGTTGTGATGATACTCCTCGGCCGGATAAAATGTGTCCAGCGGTTTAATCTCCGTCACCACCGGGTTGTCGAAATACCCTGATTCTTCCAGAGCCTGTTTCGAATCCTCAGCCTGCTGGCGCTGCTGCTCATCGTTATAGAGTATGATGGAGCGGTACTGGGTTCCTACATCGGCACCCTGCCGGTTCACAGTGGTCGGATCATGCGCCTTCCAGAACTGATTCAGGATGTCTTTGAAACTCAACTTTTCGGTATTAAAAGCTATTTGTACGACTTCAGCGTGTCCGGTATCTCCAGTGCAGACCTGCTCATAGCTCGGATGTTCGGTCGTTCCGCCGGCATAGCCCGGTACAACCGATTCCACACCGTCTATCCGTTCAAAAATTGCCTCTAAGCACCAAAAACATCCGCCACCCAGAGTAACATATTCAACTGCCATATACACATCTCCTTTATATCTAAAATACATAAATTTGAGCGTATCGGCAGTATGTTCCTTATTTTTTTTGTCAGTTTTATAGGGCGGATTAGTACCCGGCGCTGATATCTGCCTCGAACAAGAGTGAGCCGTCACTCGCAAACCGGCGCAGGTTTTCACAGGCCTGCTCAATACCCTTGCGGGCCGCCTGAGTGGTAAAGCCGCCGATGTGTGGTGACAAAATCACATTGTCCAGTTCATGAATCGGATAATTCGACGGGGCCCCCATGACGCCCTCCTTCGGATAGGTATACCAGCAGTCAATGGCCGCCCCGCCCAGGGTGCCCGCGCGCAGGGCTTCGTACAGCGCAGCTTCGTCCACAATTGACCCGCGGCCGATATTCACCAGCAGTTTTTCCTGCATGTGTTGCAGCTGCTGCTCGCCGATCAGTCCGCGGGTAGCGTCGGTGGCCGGCAGGGCTACTACGATTATATCCGCCTTTTCTATCGCCTCGTCTATCGAGTAGACCATCTCATCGAAGCCTTCCGGAAGGGTCTCCACTTTCGTGCGTTTATATCCGATCGTTCGAACCCTGAAAGCTTTCAGAAGGCCGGCGGTGTACTTACCGATTTCTCCGGTTCCCAGAATAGCCGCTGACTTACCGTCAATGGACTCCCAGCTGTCGTTCAACCCTTTTCCGACCCAGAACCCGTGCCATTTGGTCCGGCGCATATCATTGTGAAACTCGATTACTCGTCCATAGTAAGCCAGAATCAGACCGACGGTCTTCTCCGCCACATAAAAAGCGTTCCCGTGGGAATTAGCAACCCGCACACCCTTCTCCTGCAGGAGATCGAAAGGCAGGTGATTGACACCGGTAAACGGAACAATCACCAGCTGCAGTTTTTCTGCCCGTTCGAACACCTCTCGTGAGATTTTTCCACCTACAATCACCTCAGCATCGGCTATATGCTGATCAGCCTGCTCGTAATCGGTAATAAGCTCGAGATCAGGCAGCTCTTTCCGCACCGGTTCGAGCAGCTCCCGCCATAAACTATTCACCTTCTGGTAAAACACAACCTTCATACTATGAACCTCCTATACAGCGGCTTTGAGAACCCGCTGCTGATCGTAACGATACAGAATCAAAAACATCACCGCATTCACCGCTGCAGCCATTCCGGTGATTCTCCACATTCCCTCGATCCCGATTGACTTAATCACGAATCCGGAGATATACGGGCCGATGGTGAAACCGAGCCCGAAAATCACGCTCAGCAGGCCGTTGAACCGGCCACGGTGGCTGATGGGAGTATGATTCGCGATAAAAACACTCAGATTGGTTACCATGATAATTTCACCGAGTGTCCACAAGACAGTCGAGAGTAGGAACAGCGGGAAAGACTGCACAATATTGAGCATTCCGAAGCCCGCCATAAAAAACAGCGATGCAAACACCATATTATTGAGGGGCTTGAAGCGCCCGAACACAAACAGTATCCCGGTTGTGGCGATCAACACTACAACCGCATTTAGAGACATAATCGACCCGAACATCTCCGCGCCGCGCTCGCCCCATAACTCAGATAAGTGCAGGGGGATAGTAAAGGCATGTTGGCTGTAAATAAAGTTACTCATCACTCCCAAAGGGGCAAACAACAGCAGGACCGGCCTGCGCAGCAATGCACGCAAGGCCGATCCCTCTTCGGCCTGTTCCAGATGGAACTCGCCCTGCAAGCTCTCGAAAATCTCCGCCTTGGATGGCTTTGTCTCGGGAACCCACAACAGTACCAGGGTGAAGGCCATCAGAGTGGTAAGCGCATCCCCCCAGAATATCCACTGTAAATAGTTGCGGAACAGAAAGCCCGCTATCATCGGCCCGATCGCCACGCCAATATTGGTGCCCAGATACAGGAGCGAGTAGGCGCGCTGGCGCTTCTGGCTGGCGGTAATGTCGGCAACGATCGAATTGACCACCGGCCGGACCGCCCCCATTGCACCTGAGGCCACGATCAGAAACCAGGCAATCGAAATGTCCGGCGGCAGAAATCCGCAGGTACCCACCAGCAGCGCCGAAGTCAGCTGCAGGCCCAGAATCATCCGGCGCCGGCCGAATATATCCGTGAGGTTGCCGCCCAGCACTCCACCGGCCATCGAAGAGCCGGCCGACAGCATTACATACATACCCGCAGTCTCTGCGGGAAGACCGAGAATTTGCGTTAAATACAGGGTGAGAAAAATCTTCACAAAATCGCCCATCCGGTTGACGATGCGCGCAAAGAAGAGGATATACACCGGTTTCGAAAGCCCGCCGTAATGGCGATCCCACCCCCGGCTGATTCCGCCGATCACTTTTTTCATACTCATGCTGCAGGTCTTAACCTTTCATCACCGCCAAGGGTGAGAGTTCAACTACTATCTTAACCAGGTCACTCTGATGGGCCATCACATCTGAAATATTTTTATACGCACCGGCAGCTTCGTCCAGATCCTTGGTAGACCTCAGATTGTGTATGATACCGCGGCTGTCCATGCGGCTGCGTTCCTTTTTCAGGTCCAGGCTGCGCTGCGCAGCCTTGCGCCCCATCACCCGCCCGGCTCCATGCGAACATGAGCAGAAGCTCTCCGGATTACCCAGCCCCTCGACAATGTAGCTGTTGGTTCCCTGGCTCCCCGGAATAATACCACGTTGGCCTGTTCGGGCGGAGGTAGCCCCCTTGCGGTGCACTACCACCTCTTCACCGAAATGCTCCTCCATGGCGGCAAAGTTATGGTGAATATTCACCTCGTTCCCATACTCGATGCGCGGAAAATAGCGCCGCAGCACCTCCTCGATGGTATGCAGCATGTGAGCCCGGGAGGCCGCGGCAAAATCCTGGGCGAACTGCATCGACTCGAAATACTCCGCGGCGGCCGGGGTTCCGAGCATCAGCGGTGCCAGCTGAATATCCGGCAGCTCAGGGCGTCCCTGGCCGCCGTCGGCAGACTTGTATTGGGATTTCGCTTGGCGGTAGTACTCCTTGGCAATGGTATACCCAAAATTGCGGCTGCCGGAGTGCAGCATAATCCACACATGACCGTCACTGCCCTGCTGCAGTTCGATAAAGTGGTTTCCCCCGCCGAGGGTTCCCAGTTGATAGCGGGCCGAATCGAGTTCCTGCCGGACAACCGGGGTCTGCGGAGCTCTTGAGAACCCGTCCCACTGCTGGGGAGTCTTGTGGTGCTTGAAGCCGACCGGAATCAGGGAACGCAGTTCCGCGACTATTCTTTCAAGCTTATCGTGCGAAATTCCCGGCAGCGAGGTCTGCACGGCATTCATACCGCAGCCGATATCCACCCCCACTGCATTGGGAATTACCGCATCCTTGGTAGCCAAGACCCCGCCGATGGGCATGCCGAAGCCCTGGTGGGCATCCGGCATAACGGCAATATGATGAAAGGCGTACGGCAGGTTGGCTATGTTTTTCGCCTGGACGAGGGCCCCCTCCTCGAGTGTGTCGAGCCATAATTTGATGGGTACCCTCTCCGTGCGTATTTCAAACATTTCCTATCGTCGCCACCATTACCGCTTTAATCGTGTGCATCCGGTTCTCGGCCTCGTCAAAGGCCACTGAATGCCGGCTGCGGAACACTTCATCGGAAACTTCCATCTCATTCAGACCGAATTTGCTCTGAATCTCTTTTCCGATGGTCGTTTCGGTATCGTGAAAAGCAGGCAGACAGTGCATGAAAATTACATCACTGTTGCCGGTTCTCTCCAGCATCTCCATATCCACCCGGTACGGCTCCAGCAGCTTGATGCGCTGTTCGAACTGGTCTTCCTCGCCCATGGAAACCCACACATCGGTGTAGATCACATCGGCATCCTTCACTCCCCGGGCAATATCATCGGTAAAATCGATGGTCGCCCCCGATTCCACTGCAACCGCCTTCATCTCCTTGATCAGCTCCTGCTCCGGCATGAGTTCCTTCGGGGCAATTCCGACAAACTCCATACCGGTTTTGGCCGCCCCGATCATAAGAGAACGGCCCATATTGTTGCGGGCATCGCCCACGAATACGAACTTGATCTTGTTCATCGGTTTGGGAACCGCTTCGCGGATCGTCATGAAGTCGGCCAGAATCTGCGTAGGATGATACAGATCGGTCAGCCCGTTCCACACCGGCACACCGGCATACTTGGCCAGCATTTCCACGGTTTCCTGCTTGAAGCCGCGGAACTCGATCCCGTCGTAGTAGCGGCCCAGAACCTTAGCGGTATCCTCCATCGACTCTTTTTTACCCATCTGACTGTTGGTTAAAAAGGTGACTCTGGCCCCTTCATCGAACGCGGCCACCTCGAAGGCACAGCGGGTCCGGGTAGAGGCCTTTTCAAACAAAAGAACGATGTTCTTTCCATCGAGCAAGTCGCCTTTAATACCAGCTCGCTTTTTCCGCTTCAGATCATCCGACAGATCCAAGAGAAACAGAATCTCCTCGCGACTGTAGTCTTTTAAGCTCAAAAGACTGCGACCTTTCAAATTAACCGGCATATTCATCCTCCCTATTTCTATAATAAATGCTAAAAGATATAGACTGCATTGTCACACCGGCTCGCGCAGCAGCGGCATACTCATACACCGCGGACCGCCTCGTCCGCGAACGAGCTCGGAACCTTCGATCTCGACAACTTCCACACCGTTCCTGCGCAGCGTCTCGTTCGAAGCGGTATTACGGTCGTAGGTCACTACCTTTCCCGGGGCCAGGGCCAGCGTATTGGTACTGTCGTTCCACTGCTCCCTGGCGGCGGTCAGATCATCATCGCCCCCGCTTTCTATCAGCCGTACCGCCGACAGACCCAGAGAGCTCTTCAAGGCCTCTTCCAGGCTGTCCAGCGGATTCACCCGCACATCACCATCCTTATCGGGCTCAAGCCTGAAGACCGAAACTTTCCGCCTGATTTCAGGAAATACGGAAAAGGCATCCCGGTCGACCATAGTGAACACCGTATCCAGGTGCATGTACTCACGCCGAAAAGGAATCTGGATTACCAGCACCTGCGCGTAGCCGCCGGCAAACAGACGCCTGGCCAGCCGCTCGATACCTTCGGTACTGGTACGCTGGCTGCAGCCGACCGCCACTGTATCGCCGCTCAAAACCAGTATATCACCACCTTCTATAGTATCAAGATCCGAGT
>JAASTM010000146.1 GCA_021767325.1 Spirochaetales bacterium | reverse complement strand
GTTTCCATCTGGACATAGCGGGGTCCGTAGGGATTAAAGGCCTGTAAAGCCCCCAGATACGTCGGCGCTTCCACTGCAATCGCATCTCCCGGGGTTATCAAAATTTTTCCCAGTGCATCCAGCACCCCTTGAGAACCTGTGGTAATGTTTATGTTCTCGGGTGCAGTTTCGATTTCATTTTCGTGCAGGTACCCGGTGAGCGCTTCTTTTAGCGGAAAAAAGCCTTCGGTGGTTCCGTACTGCAGCGCGGCGGTTCCGTGCTTCTGCAGCACCAGTTCACATAGCGCATTCATTTTTTCCATCGGAAAAGCTTCCGGCGCCGGCATGCCCCCCGCTAAAGAAACAATCCCCGGTCTCGACAAGACCTTGAGTATCTCGCGGATAGCGCTGGATCCCATATGTTGTGTCCGTTCAGCTAACATTTGTTCATTAAACATAACATCTCCTTTTTTTCTAATTGTACATTTTATATTACCAAAATTTTTTAAATTTTGCAAAATTTTTTTATCCTCTGGCCTGCAGCCGCGACTGCACTCACGACCGTACCTATCATCAACGGTGCGTTGGAACGACTACTTATAGGCTCCTCTCAGAAGGCTTCCAACAAGGTGATATACACCCCGGTTGATTCTTCAGAAACCCCTACATCGAGACGAATTCTAACATCACTCTTCAAATTGGGACGAAAACGGAGTCCGATCCCTCCGGAGTACTTGGTCTGCTCCATCTGAAACCGACTAAATGTTTCACCGAGTTGCCCGGCACCGGCAAATACGACTCCTCCAAAGCGACCGTAAATCGGAAAACGGAGTTCGCTCTGGAACACTGCAGTGCATTCATCTTTATAACGGCCGAAGCGATATCCCCGCAGAACTCTCAGTCCGCCCAGTTCCTCCATTCGGTGCAGCGGGACCTCTCCACTGCCATAAGATGCAGTTCCCTGCAGTGCACACACGACGTCTTGAAGCACCTCCAGGTAGGTTCGCAGATCGACCTTTAATTTGCCGAATGCGGTTTCGGAGCCGAGTCCGGGACCTGCCGCGGTTGCCCGCAGCTCAATATAGCTGCCGCTGCGGGGATAGGTGAGAGAGTCTCGACTGTCCCACAGAACAACTCCCCCGGCCTCTGAACTCACGACATCCGAATCATTCACCTCTACAAACGCTGCAAGGGTATCATCGGCTTCAAAACCACTGTATTCAACATAGCTGTACCTGTATATACCGCCTGTATACAGGTGCCGCCACAACCTGCGCATAAGCTGACCCTCGAAATTCAACTTCCGCTGATCGAAGGATTCCTCTACATTCGCTGTAGGACCAACGCCGTAAAACAGGGACGGCGTGTCAAAGAAGCCAAAGCTTCCGGACACTCTATAAGCCCCCTCCCCCAGATCGCTCTGGAAAAGAGACGAAATCTCGGTCTGATGTTTCTGTGTATATGTCACAGCGGTCTGCATCAACAGATTCTTTGGACCCGGTGCCCCCTGTGAGTCCCGCTCTATCACCAACAGACCTCCGCCGGCAATACCGGTGTCAGTAGTATAAAACAACAACGGCAGCGGCGTGTAACTCCAACCCTCTGCATTAGTTGATACTGTACAAATGCCTAAAAGCAGCAGCATAACGATAATTTTCTTATTCATGTATTTCCCCTCAATTCCTTCATCTTTTCAAGAAAATGTAGCACTTAAGCCTAACGAATCCTATCGGGAAATCTACGTAATTTTGGTCTGTTTTATCAATCCGAAGCGCCCTTCGACCCCGCACTTTCTATAAATATTGGAAAGATGGGTATCAACGGTGCGCGGGGAAATAAAAAGCCGATCGGCAATTTTCTGGTTACTGAAGCCATCGAGAACCAGTTGAACAATCTCTTTTTCCCGTCTCGAAATTCCATAGTTTTTGCAGAACACATCCACATTGCGCTTCCCGGGGGGATGAAAGGGAAGTAGAAGCAGCGCGTGGCGCAGCAGCAGCACTGCCCAGGAGAGATAGAACAGTATATACCCAAACTCTAGCAATTCCGCAGAAAAGAAAAAGTTGTAGGCAATCATTATTGCCATAACCAGCAAGTGCACAGGTGCAACCACACGCACGAGACGCCTGCGTATCCGCGAACGGATCGATTTCAAGTAAACCAGGGCATGTACCGCCGCATACGCCAGTGCAATAAACTCAGCGCTTAATTGAACCAGACGGAGTATTCCGGACAGATTTTCACTCGCATCGGACAAAACCGCAGCCAGAAACGGCACACTGCCGAGCACCGATAGCAGGGTAAACAGGAGGCGTTCATTCTTAGAATATGTAAGGCCGCTTATATACCGGTAAAGCAGCGGAATGCCCAAAATCAAAATACCGGTTAAAAGAATTCCAACAGCTTGAATCGCTCTGAATCCGTACGCAGTATCTACCATAAGTATCTGATAAAAATATGTAGCAATAATAAACAGCAGATAGTCGGCGGTAGCAGTCGTAAACAGAAGAAACGTATAGAGAATAGGTTTTTTCTTTGAATGGATATAGGCCAAGAACAGCAGCACAAGCGCTCCCGCACCAATCATCGCTGCTATAACGTTGGAAAACAGGAACAGATGGCTCATCGAGCACACTCCTCCCTTTTTGAATACTGTTTTGCTGATAGTGTACAACAATCAACCGGTTCATCTCCAGATGTTGACAGCAGCTGAATATACGGATACTCTTTTTTCACACTCCCAACCTGCTTTTTACAAGCACAACTGATGTTCTCGAGGAGCTCTCACATGCAGGCAACCCCCGGGTCAAACCGGCTCGGCACAGAACCGGTTTTTCCATTACTGGTCAAGCTCTCCATTCCAGGCATAATCGGAATGGCTACGCAGGCCCTTTACAACGTAGTCGACAGTATTTATATAGGCCGTGTAAGCAAGGAGGCGCTTTCCGCTCTATCGCTTGCTTTTCCGATCCAAATGGTGCTGATTGCACTGGCAGTTGGGACGGGAGTGGGAGCAACCTCCCTCATTTCGCGGACCCTCGGCAGCGGCGACCAAAAAAAGGCCGGGATCATTGCAGACCATGTAGTCTTAATCGCCTTCGTTCTCGGCAGTACGGTGGCTCTGACCGGGATGTTGTTCTCCCACCGGCTGATCGCCATTTTCACCGCAGACTCTACACTGATCCACATGGGCGGAGATTACGTGCGCATTATTATGGTAGGTTCGATCGCACTGTTTATTCCTATGCTGTTCAACGGAATTCTGCGGGGTGAAGGGAATACATTCATCCCGATGCTCACCATGATGATTGGAGCGATCCTGAACATCACCCTCGACCCGTTTTTTATTTTTGGTATTTGGATCTTCCCTGAAATGGGGGTAAAGGGAGCCGCATTGGCTACCGTTCTATCACGGATCATTTCCGGTACTTTTGTCATTCGCATACTCTTCAGTGACAAGAACGAAATCAAAATGAATCCGAAAACCTTTCGGTTCAGTTTTGAAATCATCAAACAGATCTACCGGGTAGGCCTGCCGGCAATGGCGATGCAGCTGCTTGCCAGCGTCATGCTGGCCGGGGCGAATCTGATCATCGCCCGCCATAGTATTACGGCCGTGGCTGTGTTCGGTGTCTTCTTTCGCCTGCAGTCATTCATCTTTATGCCGGTGTTCGGGCTCGGTCAGGGCGTGATTCCCTTAACCGGTTACAACTACGGCAACCGAAATCCACTCCGGATGAAGCAGACTGCCCGTATTGGTATTATTACCGCCTTTTGTTTTACTTTTACCGGCTTTCTGATTTTTCAGAGCTTTCCGCGTCAGCTAATCACCATGTTCAATTCGAATCCGGAACTGGTCGAAATCGGGGTAACGGCGATGCGGCGCATCAGCATCGGTTTTCTGTTCATCGGACCGTCCATAATGTCATCAGTCATATTTCAGGCAGTCGGACGCGGCATCCCCAGCCTGCTGCTCGGTATACTGCGGACAATCGTAGTCCTGCTGCCGGCCATGTATATTCTCGGCGAGCTGTTCGGCCTCAGCGGTCTGTGGTTCGCATTCCCGCTGGCGGAGGTGACTACCTTCAGCCTGGGAATTACCTGGCTGTACAAGGTATTGAAGGATATTTTCCGGTCGATGGAAGCGGCGACTGAAAGCAGCTGAGCCTGCCTTAGTTTTTCACGCTGTGCATAGGTGCGGGGATCCTTCCGCCGCGTCTGACAAACGCATCTCCGGAAAATCTGTTGACCGGCATCACCGGCGCATGCCCCAGGAGGCCTCCGTACTCGACCGAATCGCCGACCTGCTTACCCGGTGCAGGTATGATGCGGACGGCGGTAGTTTTGTTGTTGACCACGCCGATCGCCATTTCATCGGCTATCACTGCGGATATCGTTTCAGCGCTGGTATCGCCCGGCACCGCAATCATGTCCAATCCGACAGAACAGACACAGGTCATAGCCTCAAGCTTCTCCAAACTAAGAGCCCCGTCTTTGACGGCATCTATCATGCCGGCATCCTCGCTCACCGGAATAAACGCACCGCTCAAACCGCCTACATGCGAGGCGGCCATGATACCGCCCTTCTTGACTGCATCGTTCAATAACGCCAGGGCCGCTGTGGTCCCCGGGGCTCCGGCCCGTTCGAGTCCAATTTCCTCGAGAATAGCGGCAACACTGTCTCCGACTGCCGGAGTCGGCGCCAAGGAGAGATCCACGATTCCAAAGGGCACATTCAAACGCCGGGAGGCTTCTCTGGCAACCAGCTGCCCGGCCCGGGCAATTTTAAAGGCTGTCTTTTTAATGGTCTCGGCCACCACGTCGAAGGGTTCGCCGGATACCTTTTCCAGGGCGGCCTTCACGGTCCCCGGACCGCTTATACCCACATTGATGGTGCATTCCGGCTCGCCGGGCCCGTGCATCGCCCCGGCCATAAAGGGATTATCCTCGGGTACATTGGCAAACACCACCAGCTTTGTACAGGCGATTCCATCCCGGTCGGCAGTGAGTTCAGCCCCCCGCTTGATAACCCGGCCCATCTCCCGCACCGCATCCATGTTGATACCGCTCTTCGAGGTGGCCACATTTACCGAAGAACAGACCCGGTCGGTTGCCGTCAAAGCTTCCGGAATAGAATCTATGAGCACGCGATCCGCAGCACTGAAACCCTTATGCACCAGGGCGGAAAAACCGCCCAAGAAATCCACTCCGACCTCTTTTGCAGCTGCATCCAGGGTTTCGGCAAAACCGACGTAACAGTCTGTCTTCGAAGCGGCTGCCACCATCGAAACCGGGGTAACCGCAATCCGCTTGTTTATAATCGGTAGTCCGAACTCCGTTTCTAACTGCGCCCCTACCTTTACCAGAGAACCGGCGCAACGGGTAATTTTGTCATAGATTTTTTGCCGGGCTCTCTGTTCATCGGGGTCGGCACAGTCTAAAAGCGAAATCCCCATCGTGATAGTCCGAATATCCAGTTTTTCAACCGAAATCATCCGGATGGTTTCCATAATTTCGTGTGATTTCAACATGATCGATATCCTGCCTATATCCGGTGCATGGAACGGAAGATATCTTCATGCTGAATCTGAATCGACACACCGAGCTCTCTGCCTGTCTGCTGCAGCTGCGCTTTCAGCTCTTCGAGCCCCATCTCGACCTTCGACAAATCTACCAGCATCATCATGGTAAAGTAATTCTGCAGAATAGTTTGGGAAATATCCATGATGTTTGCATTGCACTCCGATAGTATTGTACTCACCCCGGCGATTATGCCGATTTTGTCCTCTCCGACCACTGTTACTACTGCTTTCATAGCCTCGTATTATACACAGATGTTTACACTCCGCAAAGCATGTGTGTATATTCGCAGTAGGAGAGAAACTGTATGGACAGCGATGTAATCGAAGACTGGATACGCAGCAACGGACAGTTCGAATTTTCCAGGTCGGGCGGTCCCGGCGGGCAGCACGTGAACAAGACCGCAACCAAAGCTACCCTGCGCCTGCCCCTCGACGATCTGCCGTTGCCGGAGGGACAGAAAGAACGGGTGCTGCACAAGCTCGCGAACCGGCTCAACACCGAAAACGAGCTCGTCGTTCACTCCTCCGAGACCCGCAGCCAGTCGCACAACCGCGAGCTTGCCGAAGAGCGCGCGTTTACGCTGATAAAAGCGGCCCTCTCCCGGCCGAAGCCCCGCAAGCGCACCCGTCCGCCGAAAGCCGCAAATGAACGCCGCCTCGAGCACAAGAAACAGCGCGGCCAGAAAAAGCAAAACCGCAAAGACCCGTCGCTTTAGACTCTCCGGCACTACGGCTGGCACCGCAGCCGGTGTAAACGGCAGCCCGTCGGCCTATGCGCGGGCTTGATACCCCAGCCGCCCGAGATAATCGGCCAGAGAGTGCCTGATATGCCCGGCCCGTCCTTCCACCCGCTCGGCTGCAATCATCGAATTGAGCACCGCCTCTTCTATTGACTCTGCAGCC
>JAASTM010000145.1 GCA_021767325.1 Spirochaetales bacterium | reverse complement strand
TCCTGCCGGGACAGGGGCGGCCGGAAAGCGTGATGAGTTTTGCTGCAGTCCTGCTCATTTTCATGCTCTTCTTTGGATTGGCAATTCTGATCATAACCGACCGTGAAAAACCGATATTCCTGAAACGAATAAGCAGCTTACTTATAATCCTGCTTTTCTTTGTTTTCTTTTATCAATTCAGCGGTACCCAGTGGGAAAGAGTAAGATACCAATTCCTGAACGTGGAAAAGCTGGAGGGAGTCTGGCCGCTTTATCTAAACGGGCTACTGGTTACCCTTAAGCTTTCAGCCATTTCCGCAGCCGCGGCCATGGCAATCGGGTTGATACTCGGCATCCTCCGTTCTCTGCACAATCCGGTACTCGAGTTGATCCTGAGTGCTTACATCGATTTTTTCCGTGCGATGCCGCTGATTGTAAATATGGTTATTGTTTTTTACGCACTGCCGTTTCTCGGGATAAACCTGAACGCTTTCTGGTCGGCGGCAACCTCTCTTATTCTGATGAACTCAGCCTATCAAGCGGAAATCTTTCGTTCCGGAATCGAGAGTATTCCTAAGCGGCAAGTGGAAGCGGCCCGTTCACTCGGCTTGCGTCCCCTGCAGGCCATGCGTCTAGTCATACTGCCGCAGGCTGTGCGGGTAATCATTCCACCGCTTTCAAACAACATGGTCAGCTTGGTCAAGGATACCGCGGTTGCCTATGTAATTACAGTTCCGGAACTGCTGACGAAAGCCCGGCACGCAGTGGTGTGGAAGCGTAATCCGACACCGATCATCATTTCAATGTTCATATATCTGGCAACGTTACTGCCGCTTACCAGATACACAAGATTCTTGGAAAACAGGAGCAAAAGATGGGTCAAACGATAGATACACAGAAAAATGAGCACCAGGCAATCATCCAGGTGAGCGAACTGCACAAATATTTCGGCAATTTCCATGTCCTGAAGGGGATCAATGCGGAAATAAACCGCGGTGAAGTAGTTGCCATGATAGGTCCCTCAGGCAGCGGAAAGAGTACCTTTCTGCGCTGCTTGAACCGTTTGGAGGAGCCGACCACCGGGAGCATTAAGATCGACGGAACGGAAATCGTAGATCACCGGATCGACATTAACAAAATTCGCACCGAGATCGGAATGGTGTTTCAGGACTACAACCTGTTCCCGCATCTGAATGTAATCCAGAACGTTACCCTTGCACCGGTAAACGTGCGCCATATGAAATACAAGGAAGCGGAAGAGATAGGCATGAACCTGCTGGAGCGTGTCGGAGTTGCCGAGAAGGCGAAACAGTATCCTTCCAATCTTTCCGGCGGACAACAGCAGCGGGTAGCAATAGCGCGGTCCCTGGCAATGCAGCCGAAAATCATGTTTTTTGATGAACCCACCTCGGCGCTGGACCCGGAAATGATTCGTGAAGTGTTGGATGTTATGCGCGGCCTTGCCGAGAGCGGAATGACCATGGTGGTGGTGAGCCATGAGCTTGGATTTATCCGCGAGGCCTCCAACAAAGTCTTAGTGCTCGATGACGGCTTAGTAATCGAAGAAGGCACGCCGGATAAAGTCTTCAACCATGCAGAGAACAAGCGAACCAAGCAGTTCTTGAGCATGATTCTGTAGACGGAGGAAGATATGCAACCGAACAACTTATGGTCACGGTACAAGCAGAAATACGGCCATCTTCCATGGTTTAAACGTTATGAGTTTCTCATTCTGTTTTATCTCATTTATGCAGTTTACACTCTGTTTTTAATGCCGCCGAAGGGCTCCCTCACTCTGTGGACAGGGCTGGAAGTAATATTCTCCTTCCTGCTCTATATCGCAGTGCTGGTGATAGTACAAATGGACCGCGAAAAGCCCGTATGGCTGAAAAATATTCTTGCGATCCTTCTGTTTGTTCTTTTTGGGTGGCTGTTCTACCGCTATTCCGGAGCCAGGTGGAGCGAACTAAATAAGTACTTTTTCAACTTCTCGATTATGACCGAGGGAAACTTCATGAGTACCAGTGAGGCCTCGAATAACTGGGTGCTCATGTTCATGGGCTTATGGACTGCGATCAAGATCTTTATCTACTCATTGATTTTTTCAACCTTTCTGGCACTGGGCCTGGCGGTCATCAGAAATATTGTCAATGACAAACTGCTCAATATTTTTATCGATCTGTATGTGGATGTGTTCAGGGCGGTTCCTCCCATTGCACTCCTGATAGTGGTGTACTCTTCCCTTCCCTACTCGGGGATCGTGTTATCTCCCTTCGCCACCGGTGTACTGACACTTACGCTCATCGAAGGGGCGTATCTGTGCGAGGTATTTCGCTCGGGTATCGATGCAATTCATAAGAACCAGATAGAATCCGCCCGGTCCCTGGGACTGACCGCCTGGAAAGCAATGCGTCTAGTCGTCATCCCCCAGGCCATAAAGATTATTATTCCCCCGTACACAAACCGACTTATCGGTTTGATGAAACGAACTGCCGAGTGTTCGGTAATAGCCATAGCCGAGATCCTCCAAACTGCTCAACAGCTGCAGTCCTGGTACTCGAACGCAACACCGCTTATTATCGGCGCCGGCATGTATATGTTGGTACTACTGCCTATGACTAAGTTGGCTACAATTGTAGAAAACCGGCGTCATAGTGCGTAAATATGAATACAAATTTAATTGATAAGGAGACAAATTATGGAAACAAGAAATAACTGGGAGATGCCGGCCGAGTTTCCGGGACAGTTTTATAGTGTTGAGGCGCGCCGCGGACGGGAATTCGTTCTGCGCCTGCCCCACGATTCTGACCCGGTAGTGGCAATTGGAAATTTCGCAAAAGAAAAGAACATACGCTTCGGAAAGGTTCATGCTGCGTATATGGGCGCTTTTCGTCCGGCCAAATTTCTTGTATGGACACCGGACACAAAAAATCCTGAAAACTGGCATCATGAACAGGTAATGGAAATTCAGAACCTCAATATGCTGCTGGCCTGCGCAGGACAAATCGGAATAAAGAAAAACTACGAAGGTGACGAAGAGTCGTTTGTAGCCCTCCATTTTGTAACCGGCGGGGCATGGGACGTACCGACTATCGGTGGCCATCTTGTGGAGGGTACCAAGGTAGCCGGTGTAATGGCTTTTTATGTGACAGAAATACTGGGAATCGATGTACTGCTGCCCTCGTCAGGCGAAGTAGCCAAACAGGGCGATTTTCCGGAAAACTGGTACAAAGAAATTGATTAACTTGAGTAATAGGAGCAGAACCAGATGAGAGTATTGATAACCGGAGGAACCGGATTCGTAGGCATGACCTTGGCGGAGGATCTCACCGACCAGGGGATAGATGTGGTGCTTTTGGCCCGCAGACCGATGCTTCCGGCCATGGAAGCATCACTGAACGGCCGCAAGGGCAAGTACTTTTACTTCAAGGGCGACATCCTCAGCCCGGAGAGCCTGGATGAGGTCATTAAAAAATATGAAATCGACACGATTGTACATGCCGCTGTAATCACCCCTGATGAAAAGCGCGAGAAAGAACAGAGCCGCTTGATTGCCCAGGTAAACTACATGGGCAGCATAGAGGTGCTCGAGGCAGTCAAACGGAATAATGTGAAAAGACTGATCTATACCAGCTCAGGGGCAACGTATGGCGACGCCTCCTTCGAAGCCGACTGGCTCGATGAAGGGGAGAATCGCCCCAAACCCAACGCACTCTACGGTATTAATAAATTTGCCAGTGAAGAGGCTGCCTTACGCTACAAGAAAATCTTCGGTATAGACGTGGTAATCGGCCGAGTCGGCGGTGTATTCGGGGCGTGGGAACGCTACACCGGAGTACGCGACACTCTCAGCGGCCCATTCTTCGCTACCCGTGCGGCTTTTCTCGGTGAACACCCTACCGTGTTGCGGCCGGACAAAAAGGATTGGGTCTACAGCCGTGACATCGCGAAATCCCTCACTGCGATGATTACCGCAGAAAAGTTCGGTTTTGATGTGTACAACCTGAGCTCAGGCTACATCTGGTCGGGAACGGAATGGTGTGACAAATTGAAAGAGGCTTTTCCCAAGTTTGACTACACTATTGTAGATAATGCGTCCGATGCCGAAATTACCGATTTCGGTATGCTCGACAGAAACCCGATGAAAATCGAGCGCCTGAAAAAAGACCTCGACTACACACCGGTCTACGATCTGGAAAAATCTTTTGAAGACTACATGAACTGGATCAACATGAATGACGATTTCTGGGCGAATCCCCAATAGGAAGGTGTGAACACCGTTGTCACTACACCCGCAGCTGCGCACGAGCCGCTGCGGGTTTTTATTCTCCCGGCCCTCACCTCGGTCCGCTATTACAAATCTTCATACGTATTCGAGAACTCTTCCATAATCCGGTCCTCATCGCCGGCATTATAGGCGACTATGTTGCGCAGATGGACGAAGGTATCGAACTCCATTTCGGTAAACTCTATGCCGAGTCCCGCTTTATCCCAGCGAACGACCTTTCCCTGTACCTCTATTGAAAGTTTCGTACTGGCACCTGACAAATGAATGCTAATCTCTACCTTTTGCCCGGTCTGAATGGAAAAATGGGATGTTTCGGGTTTCAGATACATCCCTTTGAGGCTCAAGTTCTCCACTGTCCCTTCGAGCTGCTTACCATTGGCCCGCAACTCGGCTCGCGTATGAAACTCTACCCGCGTAGTGTCGCGTTTTTTCTCAGGCATACCACGCCTCCGTTATACGAACAGATTCAGACTCACTGCCATAACAATCATGCCGGCGATTACACCCATAATAGCAATATGGTGCTCTCCATATTTCTCAGCAGTCGGCAAGAGTTCATCTAAAGAGATATACACCATGATTCCGGCTACCCCTGCAAACAGTATTCCGAACATGAGTTCATTGAAAAACTGCATCAGGAGAAAATAACCAACTAATGCACCCACCGGCTCCGAAAGACCGGATAAAAACGACCACCCAAGAGCCTTTTTCTTATCGCCGGTTGCATAATACAGGGGGACGGAAACAGCGATTCCTTCGGGAATGTTATGGATAGCAATCGCAACCGCAATACTCAACCCGAGAGCCGGATCCTGTAATGCTCCGGTAAAAGTGGCTAAGCCTTCCGGAAAGTTGTGAATCGCGATGGCCAAAGCCGAGAAAAACCCCATCCGTTTGAGATTTTCGTTGTTCATTTCATTCTCACCCGAGGCTGCCGGTCCAGTGGCAGGGGCGGCAGCCCGGCAGGGTTTGTTCATGTCGTCCACACCCCGCAGTTCGTGGGGGTTTTCATATTCGGGAACAAGCTGGTCGATAATAGCGATCAGCGCGATTCCTCCGAAAAAAGAGAAGGTTGTTAAGCGATACCCGGCCGCTGTTCCCAATGCTTCGCCGAGCGAATCGTTCGCCTTCACAAAAATCTCGATCAGAGACACGTAGATCATTACCCCTGCTGAAAACCCGAGCGCTCCGGCCAGGAACTGCGGCGAGGTCCGCTTTGACATAAACGCCATAATGCTGCCGATTCCGGTAGCCAAACCCGCAAACAAAGTCAGTCCAAATGCGATTACTAATTCATTCATAAGAACAGCTTAATAAAAATGATGATCGGATACAATATCAGTTTTTTTCATTTTACAGTAGTATATTTATAAGTAGAGAACGGCATATGTGATGAAAAAGGTAGATGCCTCAATACTGTTAATAGTAGTTCTATTCGTTTTCTTCTCGCCGCGTGCATTTTCAGAGCCTCAGCAGCAGAACAGAATCTCGGCGGTAGCGGGAATCTCCTGGGACTTCTCACTGTATGCGGGTTTAGAATGGCGCTTTTCTAAATCCTACAACCTAAGCCTGCGCAATCTAATCGGCACATCCCTATTGCTCCCCGCAATTATTAGCGAGGAGAGCTTTATTCTCTCTGGAGAGACTACGGTCATCTATATTCCTGACTATGGGCAGAACCGCCTTTTCTGGGGTGTTTCTGGCGGAGCTTCGAATATCAGCGGGGTATGGTACCGCGACGAGGATACAGAACAGAGGGCGTTCGAGGCAGTACTTAGTCTGGGCATCAACGTCATGGCGGGATGGAGATTTAAATCAAGACACAAGCTCCGGATATGGCTCGGTGGCGGGTATCCGTTCTTCTACGACAGGGGATGGGAAACCCGCGATATCAGCTTCCCGCTCAACCTGTGGCCGAACCTGAAAATCGACCTCAGCCTATAGGTGCTACTGTCCGGCGCGGGCTGAATTTACCGATACCAGCATCTGCCGGCCCTGGTACCCATGCCGGGTACACTTGGCCCGGATCCGGATAGCTTTTACCCCTTCCGGGATTTCCACACGGGAGAGACTGCGGGTAAACGGCTGTTCATTCGTGTGGGGATGCGCCAGTGGGCGTTCTGCGATAACCTCGCCGCTCTCGGCATCCAGTACCTGCCATAGATCGGCATAGTGGTCCCAGCCGGTATCTGCATGCCGCAGAG
>JAASTM010000144.1 GCA_021767325.1 Spirochaetales bacterium | reverse complement strand
TGACCCCGCCGCAAATCAATGTTTCGGTGAATAATCCGGTGTTTTCGCCGGACGGCGACGGTCGCAAGGACACTACTTCAATCCAATTCAAATCAAACGAAACCGTGACCTGGGAAGGCAGCATTGTAGATCCGGATGGCCGGGAGATCTTGGCGACAAGCTCTGAACGTACGACTTCGCTGATAGTATGGGACGGAACGGAGGAGTCTGGAGAAGCCGTGGAGGAGGGGAGATACCTCTTGCTGGCGTCGTTTACCGACCGGGCCGGTAATACCACCGATATTGTTCCGAAGACGGTGAAGGTCGATAACGAACCGGTGAATGTAAGGATTGCCGCCGGGCAGAAGGGCTTTTCTCCCAACAACGACGGAAGAAACGATCGAATGCCTTTGCAGATCGAGGCGAGCCAGTATGAAGAGGTACAGCGCTGGACCGTTGCTATTACGGCTCAGGGGAAGGATGTGCGCCGGGTGTTCAGCGGCGAAGGCGAGCTGCCGAAGGAGTTGAGCTGGGATGGAAATCTCAGCCAGCAGGAAGATTTGGATACCCGCTCGGCACCGGAGGGACGCTATTCGGCTGAAATCGATGTGGAATACATGAAGGGTAAATCCGCGCAGAGCACTACCGATTCCTTCGTGCTCGATGTGACGCCCCCGCGAGTGGGTGTGAAAGTTGCTCAGGATCCCTTTGCCCGAACTAACGGAAGTATAGAGGGTGAAGTCTACATAACAGTGAATGTTGAAGAAGAGACCGAAGTAACCGATTGGTCAATGGATATCGTAGATAAAAACGGTGATGTAATCCGAACCTATAACGGCGACGGTGATCCGAGCGGCAATATCACCTGGAACGCAGGGGCACCTGAGGACAAGGCGAAACTGGATACTGAGATGTTCACGCTGAATCTCAAAGTGAGCGACCAGGGTGGAAATGTTCGCGAGTATACACAGCAGGTACCGCTGGATGTGTTTCTGGTTAAACGGAATGGAAAGCTCCATATAGCGGTTCCGAATATAATCTTCGGCGCCTACCAGCACGCCCTCGATTCCCGCAGTGAGGAGATGTATCAACGCAACCTCGAGTCGATTGAACGTGTACTGAATATCTATAATCGCTATCCTGCCAATGATCTGCTGTTGGAAGGCCATGCCCTCAATATCTACCGTGGTGTGGATGCGGAGAAAGAGGCGGAAGAGGAAGAGATTCTGGTCCCGCTGACGCGCCGCAGAGCTAATACCGTCAGGGATGCATTGGTCGAGGGTGGTATGGATTCAGAGAAGATAGAAATTGAATACTTCGGCGGGCGATTGCCGATTGTTTCGGTACATGATTTGGACGTTCGCTGGAAAAACCGGCGGGTTGAGTTCATCATGAAGAAGAAGGATTTATCCGAATAAACAACGCCTTTTAATCTGATTTTAACAAAGCCCCTTTACTTTCTGTGAGTAGAGGGGCTTATTTTATGTATTTGACAAATTTTAGGCGATTCGATCTGCACCTCAATCCTTCCGATTTCGGCGGTAATCCCTGTGATGACGAATACCTGCAGTTTGTGGATATGCTCAATCGCGGCCGTATCTGCAGCTACAGTCAGCCGATTGTCGACTTGTATACCGGCCGGGTGTTCGGGTATGAGCTGTTGGCCAGAGGGGTTGAGCCGTTTTTCTCTCCGGCTGAATTGTTTCAGAGAGCAAGGCAATGGAATCTCGAGTGGGAGGTAGAATACGCCTGCCGAATTGCAGCCTTGAAAAAGGTGGCCACATCAACAGCAGATTTTCCAAGGGCAAGTTTCTTTATAAATATAAGCCCGGAGACCTTCGCTAATCCGGAGTTTCAGTCAGGATTTTCCATGGACCGGCTCAAGGACTATGGCATCAGTGGAGAGCGCCTGGTTTTAGAGATTACTGAAACCGCCAGTGTTGATGATTACGCACACTTCGAGGAGACAATTCGTAACTACGTACAGCAGGGTTTTCGGATAGCATTGGATGATTTTGGATCAGGGCACAGCGGTTTAATCACTCTGGCGGCGACTACCCCGCATATACTCAAGGTTGATAAGGAGCTGGTGCGCGGAATTCACCGTAGCAGCTATAAACAGAATCTGGTGAAATCGATATCCGATTTTGCCGAGACGGTAGGCAGTTTTATTCTTCTCGAAGGTGTTGAGACTGCCGACGAGCTGCGTACAGCATATAGACTTGGAGCTCGGTATGCTCAGGGATATTACATCGGTCGGCCTGCACCGGAACCGCAGCCGTTGTCACCAGATATTAGTGAGAACCTCCAGGTATTGATGGATGAATATATTCGCAAGAGTTTTGCCGTCGATATTTCGATTTATAAGATGATTACCCGTCCCACAACATTTCAGCCACACTCGATAAACGGAGCTCAACTGGACGACTTTTTCCGCTCTCAAAATACGATCAATCATGTGGTGCTGGTCGATGATGCGGATAAACCGATTGGCTTGGTTACCCGGCAGGGTTTTTATTCGCATCTTTCGGGGCGTTACGGCTATGCCATTTTTCAACGCAAGGAGATTGATGCACTGGCAAAGCAGGAAATGCTGATAGTAAATGAAGATACCGATATGCGTATCCTCGGTAAACTTGCTATGAACAGAGGGGACAGGGATTTGTATGATCCTGTTGTGGTAGTTGATAATACAGGCAAACTGGTCGGCACTATTACTATGAAAAAGGTTATATCACGCGCCTTCGATACAGAGGTAAAATATGCCACGAATGCAAATCCGCTCACTTCTTTACCAGGGAACGTGGTTATCAATGTCTGGCTGGAGGACCTCCTGCATCGCGAGGAGTACACCATTGCCTATATCGACCTCGACCGCTTCAAGGAGTACAACGACCATTACGGATTCTCCGCTGGAGATGAGATGATCAAACTGCTGGCGGATGTCCTATCCGAACAGATTCAGACCACCGCCATCGAGTGTCGCCTGGGCCACATCGGCGGCGACGATTTTGTACTTTTATCCGAGGGAGAACTGAGGACGAATTTTTTTACGGAGATCTGCCGCAATTTTGATACTAGAAAACGGGAACTCTTTGATTCAAAAGACGTTGAGCAAAACGGCTATTATTCGAGCAACCGCAAAGGTGAACAGGAGTTTGTGCCATTGGTTACCCTGAGTATCGCGGTGGTGAATCATAACAATTTTCTGCGACCGCCCCATCCCGGGAAACTGGGACAGAGTGTTGCGCTGCTGAAGAGCAAGATCAAAGAGATCAACTATGCCCGCAGAACCAGCGGATACCTGTACGAGCGGCGCTCCTATTCCGAGTCGGCTTGGGAATAGGAGCGTTTTGCCGCGGGCGAGACCTTTAGCATTTGTGTCGATTGTACGCTTTCAGCTTGGTTATAGAGTATCCCCCCGACTGTCGCAGTAAGCGGGGCCACCAGTACCAGTCCGAAGCTTCCGACCAGCGTGTGCAAAATTTCTGCTGAGACATAAGTTATATTAAGCACATTTACCAGTGGAGTTCCCTGAGCAATAAAGACCATCAGCATGGCTGTGAATCCGCCCGAGTAGGCCAGCAGAAGTGTGGTGGTCATAGTGCCCACTACTACGCGCCCGACCGCTAATCCAGAGAAGATCAGCGCTTTGGTTCCAATCTCTGGATGGTTTTGCTTGACTTCATTCATCGATGCGGAGATGTCCATGGCTATATCCATCACTGCCCCTGATGAGGCCAAGAATATGCCGGAGAGAAAAATCTTAGAAAGATCCAGGTGTGGAAACCCTGAATAAAGCAGAGTTTCTGAGAAGGGCTTGACTGCACCGTGAATATGAAACAGACGGCCGAACACGAGGCTCAGCAATCCGGTTACCAGTATGCCGCTGACTGCGCCGAGGAAGGCAATCCAGCCTTTCTTGGAAACGCCACCGATGAGAAAAATGATAAATGCTGTTAAGAGTGTGACAATTCCCAGAGATAAAAGGACCGGGTCGTACCCTTTGAGGAAGCCCGGCAAGAGAAGCTTCCAAATTGCGGTAGCGGTAATAATGAAGGAGAGAAAGGCTTTCATACCGGTCCAGCCGGCATAGAACAGTAAAAATAGAAAAAACAGCAGAAACAGGATCAGTTCGATGTTCAACCGATAATGATCAATTACGTTGGTTGCAATGATTTTTTGCCGGTCCATTGCCAGGTCCAGGGTTACCAGGGCCTTATCGCCGGAAGCAAACAGCGTATCCAGTTCCATTGAGCCGATGAGCTCGTTCACCCCTGTTGTTTTGGTCCCCTTGAAGCGGCCGTTAAGAATCTCAACCGTCACTATCTGAGTGCCCACTTTAACTATTCCTAGCTGCTGTACTTCGCTATTGTCGGTGGAGATCACCCGGGCCCGGACCCGCTCAGCGTTAGTATCTATGAGTTCTTCGAATCCGGTTGGCAGCAAAAGCAGAATAATCAGGAAGATGAGGCTCACGCCGACAAAGAGGAGTTCGCGTCGATTATGCTTCAAAATTGTGTCACTCTTCTTCTCCTTTGAAAAATAAAGTACGGCTGCCGTGAACAATGCCGCGGCAGCCGAACATAAGAGAAGCTACTTATTTTACAGCTACTTTTTGATCAATTTGCATTACTTGCATAATCTTTTTAGCGATATCGGTGTTGTCATAGTATCCATTGAATATCTCATTGCTGCAGCCCTGGGCAAAGGTCGGCACCGGCACTCCGGTGTGCTTATATGAAGTCCAACCGATACCGGCTTTCTGGTTAAGTATGTGACTCAGTGTAACTGCCAGCGGATCGTATCCGCCGTACAACAGGTAAGTTTCCTCGTTAGCAGATTGTTCCAGTTTGCCACCCATACTACGGACGAAGGCGCGCCGGATCTGATTCAGTTCATAGTCGTTCAAAGCCAGTTTGAGGGCATCCTCGGCTTGTGCATCTCCGGCCTTGGCCTTGGCTTCCAGGGAAGCTCGCTCCCTGCTGCTGAGCTTCACCAGGCCGAATTGTTCTTCAACTACCTCGAACAACTGCGCTTCGCTCACCTCGCGGCCGCTGTCTCGGTACTGTGCCAGCAGTTCATCGGCAAAGTGATCGGTGGCAGAATTCTTCTGTTTGCTGATTAGATCAAAAGCAGTTTCATATTTTGAACCGGCAAAACCGAGGGTCATCCCGCCACATTCATGGTCACCGGTAACTACGATGAGGGTTTCATCGGGGTGTTGGGCGTAGAAATCAAGGGCTTTATTTACAGCATCATCGAAAGCAAGCGTATCGTAGATTGCCGGAGCGGCATCATTAGCATGACAGGCCCAATCGATTTTTCCGCCCTCCACCATCATAAAGAAACCGTTTTCGTTATCGAGTAACTCGATGCCTTTAGCGGTGTAGTCTGCGAGTGAGATATCATCAGAAGCACGATCGAGCTCGTAGGGCAAGGAAGCTGCGCCTTTGAGAACTTCGTTAGAGGCGAGCACTTTGCCGGAACCGGGACGAAGAGCCAGGAACTCATCGCGGCTGCGCACAACCTTGTAACCGTTCTGTTCAGCTACAGCATACGCATCAGCCTGACCTTCTTCACGACCTTTCTGGCGCATTCCACCACCGCCGAAGTAATCGAAGCCGCTGTTTACCAGGTCGAGGTCGATCTGATAGTACATATTTCGACTCGGCTGATGAGCATAGAATGCGGCTGGCGTGGCATGATCGATAGAGACGCTGGAAATGATACCGACCTTCATTCCCGCTTCCTTGGCCATTTCAGCAATGGTTTGGTAAGATCTGGTTTTGCTTGGATCCATTGAGATCACGCCGATATTGGTTTTGTATCCTGTTGCCATTGCAGTAGCTGAAGCTGCCGATCCGGTGATAAATCGGTCATTGGCGTAGGTTGTGGTGAGCGCCTGCGCCGGAAAGTCGCTGAAGCTGAGCTTCTGTATCCCGGCCTTTTTACCTGCGGTTGCGGCTAAATAATGCTCGGCTGCATTGATCTGTGGCATTCCCATTCCGTCACCGATGAACAGGAAGACATACTTTGCAGGTTTCTCTACTGAGGATGAGTTACCTTCTTGAACTACTTCCGCCTGTCCACCGGCCCATACTATGCAAGGGACAACTATCAGAATTGCGACAAGAAGCAAAACGATACGCTTGTTTGATTTCATTGCATTCTCCTTCAATAATAGTTTTGTTTCTGTATAGGTCTGGATGGTTAGGGGGTTATTAAGGCAGCATGTTTTTATGATCAGAGTTATATAAGAGACATGTAAAAATATTACTTGCAGTGTAAGGAATTAACTATATATTCGGACATATGGCCGAAAAGTTGGACTAATTGCAGCTTGTAGCGACGGTTATTCTTGACATGTGATTACAGCTGGAGTAAGGTGAAGCTTACCCTCACATGACATGTTGTATTCTGTTGTGAAATAATAAAAGGAACTGCGATGAGTGCACAACAAGACACGAAGCAAGTTATTTTAGAAACTAAGAAT
>JAASTM010000143.1 GCA_021767325.1 Spirochaetales bacterium | reverse complement strand
GGGGATCCTATGTTCACAGCCGATCTCTACGGCAACATAAAAACCGCCAATCCGGCGTTTGCCCAGGTATTCGGCTATGATGCGAGTACCGGAGCCATGGACCAGGATGGATATGAGCATAAACTGCCTAACCTGCGGAAGATGTATGTGTACAATGATGAACTCGACGATAAAATCAGGCGCCTGGTTCAGGATGGCAGGGTTTTCAACATGGAAACCCACCTCTACACCCGGGATCATCAGATAAAACGGGTGCTCGATACCTCCTGGGTCATCAGAAATGCCCACGGAACGGTGAAAGGCTACGCCACACAGTTCAAGGATGTGACCTATCTGAGGAATATCGAGTCGAGGCTCAAGATCTCCGAGCGGAACTTCACCATTCTCTTTGATACGATTATTTCGTCTATTATAGTGTTGGATGAGAACGGGCGAATCCTCAATCTCAACTCCGCCGCTGAGAAGGTGTACCGCAATAAATGGGAAAACATGGTCGGCGAACATTATGATGACATGCTGCGGGCCTCCAAAGAAAGCGAATCTTTCGCCAAACTAAAGCGCCTGGTCAGCGAGAACGAGGGCAAATTCGTAAAGAGCGAGGTTGTCCGCATACGCCACGATGGTGAGAAGATATATACCTACGCAGCTTTTACCGAAATCAAGGACAGCAGCGGGGCGGTGATAGCCTATTCATTAACCGAAAAAGATCTCACCGAACGCGTACACCTGGAGAACAAGCTGCGCGATTCATTTGATCAGATCAAGGAGACCCAGTCGGCCGCAATTATCGGCTTTGCCAAGCTTACCGAGTACCGGGACAAAGACACCGGCCGCCACTTGGAGCGGATTCGTGAGTTCACCCGCATTATGGCCACCACACTTCGAAACAAACCCGAGTATAAAGACTATATTACCGATGAGTATTTGGAAGATCTCACACTTTCCTCTATACTGCATGATGTAGGGAAGGTCGGTATCGAAGATCAGGTGCTGTTGAAGCCCGGCCATCTGTCAAAATCCGAGTTTGATCTGATCAAACGGCATGTACTGCTCGGGGGCGAGGCGCTGGATGTGGTCGACAGCAAGCTCGATAAGAAGTCATTCCTTACCATGGGCAAGGAGATAGCCCGTTACCATCACGAGCGTTGGGACGGTAAGGGGTATCCGGAAGGTCTGAAGGCCAAAGAGATCCCGCTGTCGGCCCGAATAGTTGCTATTGCCGATGTATACGATGCCTTGACCAGTAAGCGGCCGTATAAGGAGGCTTATTCCCATGAGAAGGCAGTGGAGATTATCGCGGAAGAACGCGGAAAGCAGTTCGACCCGGAGATTGTCGATGTCTTCCTTGAAAATAATGTAGTCTTCGAGCGTGTCCGGAAGTTTATTGATTTCGAGGAGCACCCTGAAACTATCAGTGAGCTGATTGATTCGATCGACAAATAAATCAACAAATAATGAGAAGAGGCGTGTATGCATAAAAAGAGAATAGCGGTGCTGGTTTTAATCCTCGTGTGTGCGGTCAGTGTGGCTGCCCGTCCGATAGTCATCAAACTGGGCAGTGCCGCTCCCGATAACAGTATATGGGCAGACTCTCTGAAGGAACTGGCCAACGAATGGAACGAGATTTCGGATGGACAGATCGAGGTAAAGATCTATTTTGCCGGTTTCAAGGATGAAGCCGACTTGATACGAAAGATGCGTTTCAACCAGCTGCAGGCCGGTATTGTTACCGGTTTCGGTCTGCAGGTCCTGTATCCGAACGTCTTGGCCCTGAGTGTTCCCTTTCTCATTCAAAGCGAAGATGAGTTCAGCTATGTTCTCAATCAGATCGGACCGGTTATGGCCGAGCAAATCGAGAAGAGCGGCTTTAAGCTGCTGACCTGGGCAAAGGCCGGGTGGGTCTACTTTTACTCTAAGGATCCTGTCATCTATCCGTCTGATCTTCGGCAAATGAAAATTGCCTCTACCGGCACAGAGGGCGGGAATCTTATGAATGCCCTCAAGGATCTTGGCTTTCACCCGGTCAATGTATCCGCAGGGGAAGTGTTACCGGCTTTGGCCAGTGGAATGGTTGAAGCGGTGTATGCGACCCCGCTGGCGGTGGCCGCAATGCAGTGGTTCGGCGTGGCCGATAATATGGCTGATATGAAGGTCGCTCCGTTTTTGGGCGGAATCCTGATTTCGGACCGGGTATGGCAGCGTATTCCTGAGGATATACGGCCCGAACTACTCGAGGCTGTGAAGCGGGTCGGCACCCGCCTGGATACGCAGATCGGGGAGCTCGAAGCCGATGTAGTCGAGCAGATGAAGTCTTACGGGCTAAAAGTGAATCATGTTCCTCCCGAAGCCGAGGAGGAGTGGAAAGAGCTGTTCGAGAGAGGACGCCGGCAGTCCGGGGACTCTCTCTATTCAGAAGATTTTATGCGGCGTCTCGAACAGATTATCCGCGAATACCGTTCGCAAAATGAATAACAAGTGGAGCAGCCCTTGACTGAGACAACGCCCGCAGCAAGAGTGAGAATACATTCGTTACTATTGAAAGTAGAAAATGGTATCAACTACATAGCTCTGTTTCTGCTGGCGCTGATCCCGGCCACCGAGGTAGTGCTGCGCACTTTCTTTCGCACCGGCATACCGGATTCCTCCGGTTATGTGTATCATCTCGTATTCCTGCTCACCTTTCTGGGCGGAGCGCTCACCGCACGGGAACACCGGCATCTGTCCATTGTGGCCGGCAATGAGCACCTGCCGGTGAACTGGAAGGCCCCGGTTCACGTTATCAACTCTCATCTGGCGATCGCTATTCTCACCGCATTTATCTGGAGCTCGCTCTCCTTTGTGCTGCTGGCCTTTGACGGGAGTGCGCGAGTGGGAATCATTCCGATCCGCTGGTTTATCCTGGTTATGCCCCTCGGCTTTGCCGGCATCGCCGTCCGTATCCTACTGTTTACCTCCAAAAGGACTGTCCCGAAGCTTATTGGCGGCCTGGGATTCATAACCGGGAGTGTGGTGGCCTTTTCCAGTATCTATAACCTGCTGTTTTTCTTTTTTCCGGGCCTGCCGCTCTATTTCGACACACTTCTGAATCAATGGTACCTGTTTATTACACCGGTTTCGCTGGTGCTGATCATCGTGCTGGTGGTTTCGGCGGGGTTGGGGAATCAGCTGTTTGTGGTGCTGGGCGGGGTGGCCTACTTGCTGTTTGCCAGGACCGGCGGGGCGCTGGAATCGGTGCCGAATGAGGCCTATACCATGCTGATCAGCGAGACCATTCCGGTTATCCCCCTCTTTACGCTGGCCGGGTTTATTCTTTCCGAGAGTAAGGCCGGTGAACGTTTGGTGCGGCTCTTTCACGGCCTGTTCGCCTGGATTCCCGGCGGGCAGATCATTGCGGCTGTGCTGGTATCGACTTTCTTTACCACATTTACCGGTGCCTCGGGCGTAACTATCCTGGCATTGGGCGGCATCCTGTATGTGGTGCTGTATAAGGATGGGCCGTTCACCGAAAAGTTCACCACCGGCTTCCTCACAGCCTCCGGCAGTGTCGGCTTTCTCTTTCCGCCGAGCCTGACCATAATCCTGTATGCAGTGGTGGCGAGGATCAGTGTGATAGATATGTTCGTGGGAGGCTTCATTCCCGGGATAATAGTGATGGTAACCATGATGCTGATCGGTATTGTGGTCGCCTACCGCAACAAGGTTCCTACCAGTCCCTTCAACTGGAGGGAGGTAAAGCAGGGGCTCCGCGAAGGCGTTTGGGAGCTGATTCTGCCGGTGCTGATTATTTTCTTTTACTTTGCCGGTATTACCACCCTGCTGGAAACAGCCTCTCTGGCGGTCATCTATATTGCGCTGATCGAAACCCTGATACATCGGGATATCCGCTTCCGTGATCTGCCCGGAGTAGCGCTCAAAGCCATTCCCATTATCGGCGGTGTGCTGATTATCTTAGCGATGAGCCGGGGCCTCTCCTATTATATTATCGATGCGCAGGTTCCGAATGTGCTTACCGACTGGATACAGAACAATATTCAATCCAAGTTGCTGTTTCTGATTCTTCTCAATCTTGCCTTGATTATCACTGGCTGCTTCATGGATATCTTTTCGGCAATCATGGTAGTGGCGCCGCTGGTGATTCCCATGGGCGAGATTTTCGGGGTACATCCGGTTCATTTGGGCATCATTTTCCTGGCGAACCTCGAGCTCGGTTTCATGACTCCCCCGGTAGGCTTGAACCTGTTCCTGTCCTCCTATCGCTTCGAAAAACCGCTCAATCAGATTTACACGAATGTTATCCCCTTCTTCGTTCTGCAGCTGATTGCTCTGTTGGTAATCACCTACGTTCCATGGTTTACCACAGCTCTCCTGGGGTTGTTCTAAAAAATGGAACGCTTTTTCACAATGCAAAACAACTTGATAAATTTGTAATTACCCTTTATGATAAAGTCATCAATGGATTTTATACAATGAAAGGGTGATGCTATGCATGAAGCAACAGGTGACGCGATAATGTTTACGCGCGGCAATCCGGCTGTGGAAGCGCTTCCGATAGAAAGCCTTACGGATTGTGCGCAAGAGATTTTTAGAAAAGAGGGCAAGGTACTGTTTCAGTACGGGCACTACTCCGGCTATGCTCCTCTGCGCCAGTGGATTGCTGATAATTTCAATGCGAAATATGAGCAGGTGCTGTTGGGAAACAGCTCGATGGAGTTCTTTACCTTTATCACGGAGGTAATGCTGGAAGCGGGAGACACTGTGTTCCTGGAAATTCCCAGTTACGACCGCGCGGTTACCGCCATGAAGCGCAGCGGTGCGAATGTTGTGGGGATACCGCTGGAGATGGATGGGGTGAATATCGAGGAGTTTCGTGCCCAGGTGGAAAAACACCGTCCTAAGCTGTTCTACACCGTCCCCGATTTTCAAAATCCTACCGGAGTAACGACCTCCTTGGAAAAACGCCAGGTGATTGCCCAGCTTGCCAAGGAGTACGGTTTCTACATTATTGAAGATGCCCCCTACAAATCGCTCCGCTACTACGGAGATGATATTGCCAGCTACAAAGCGATGATCCCGGATCAGGTGTTTTATATTAACTCTTTCAGCAAAACCATGAGTCCCGGCATCAGGGTCGGCTTTCTCATCGGCCCCGAGGGTGTGATGCCCCGGTTGCATAAATGGAGCGAAGATACCTATATCCATCCTTCTCTGGTGACCGAGGGAATCGTATACGAGTTCTGCACCCGTGGGCTCCTGTGGCCAAATATCGAGAAGCTGAAAGAGCTCTATCGTCCGCGGCTCGACGGAATACTCACGGCCCTCGATACTCATCTAAAGGGAAAGGCCGAATGGACCAGGCCGCAGGGCGGGTTCTTTCTTTCGGTTTTTCTGCCTGAGAGTGTAGACGGTAAAGCTGTGCAGGCACATGCCAAGGAGCACGGAATCATTCTGTCGAATGGAAGCGGATTTTTCGTGGACAACCAGGGCGATCAATTCCTGCGGCTTCCCTTCTGTCAGATGGACCCCGCCGAAACCGAGGAAGGGATCAAGCGTCTGGCCGAGGTGATCAGCAAGTACTCAAAATAAAAAACAGCGGGCGTGAACTCGAGAGTTCAGCCCGCTTTTATGTTTCCAGACGAGACCTATATCTCTTGATACCAGTTTTCCGGGAAGTATTCCTCGTTCATTCCCTCGATTTTTGATGGTGGAATTACATCGATGTCGGTGATTTCGGTCACATAGAAGGCCATAACGCCGGCAATCTTGGTGCCTTCGAACAGATGCCCGCCGAAAGTCGAAGTATCCCATGCGCCCCCGGAGACGAAGTGCAGGGCTACAAATGACTCTTCATCTCCCTTTACGTTCTGCTTCACTCCGATCATTCCCGCACAAGAGAGGAGCATCGACAAGTTTTCGACCACCGCCGGCGACTCGTGATGCCAGTTATCCGGGTTAGCGGTATCCGGTGTCCAGACCAGGTACCTGGCCGGGCGAAACGCGCCCATCCAGGCCGCATGAACCTTACCGAACCTGATCTTCCTGTCTTCGGCGAACTTTGCAATCGCCTTGACTGGATCGGCTCCGTCGGGTAAACGAACCAAAAATTCCCTGCCGCGGCCGGCCTTCACATCAAAGTAGTCGGTCGGCGCTTTGGCCGGAAGTTCCCATGGATTCTCTGCCATTCTTATCTCCTTAACTGTTCCATTATGTGAAATATTGTTTCAGTTGTAGAGTCTATCATGCGGCCCTACTTTAGTCAAACTCAAATCCGGCGTGCCGTCCCTATCCGGCATTGCTGGACTGGGCCCAGATGTTGATGCCGCCCTCTTTTGCATGGGCATCGATTTGTTGCAGCTCCGCATCGGAGAACTCCAGGTTCTCGAGGGCCGCTACATTCTGCTGGATCTGGCGCACACTGCTGGCACCCACCAGCACCGAGGTTACCTGCGGATGCCGGAGATTCCAGGCCAAGGCCATTTGGGCCAG
>JAASTM010000142.1 GCA_021767325.1 Spirochaetales bacterium | reverse complement strand
GGCCCTCGAGCTGGCCCGGGAATCCGCAGTGCTGCTGCGCAACAGCGGGGTACTGCCCCTGGATGAACACAAGCTTTCCACCATCGCCGTTATCGGGCCCAATGCCGACAATGCGTTTGCCCAATTAGGAGACTGGTCGCTCGGCACCGGCCAGACTAGAGAAGGCGAAACTCATCCCCGGGAGGCTGTAGTTACCGTGCTGGACGGCATAAAGCAACGCTTCGACGGAGAAGTGCTGTACAGCCCCGGCTGCCGCATAGAAGCCGGGACCGAATCTGCAGGAGAAATAGAAGCGGCGCTGGACATCGCAGCAAAGGCGGATGCCGTTGTTCTGGTTCTCGGTGACCAGCATCATCTTACCGGCGAGACCAAAAGTACGGCCACCCTTGAGCTGCAGGGAGGCCAGCTGCAGCTGGCGGAGGCACTGCAGAAATCTCTTCAAACACGCGGCAAGGAGCTGGTCGTCGTCCTGATAAACTCCAAACCTCTCGTGCTGCCAAAGTCGGTGTATCAGGCGGCGGCGGTGATAGAACAGTTCAACCCGGGGATGCTAGGCGGCAGCGCACTGGCCGAACTGCTGTTCGGCGACTGCAACTTTACCGGCAAACTGACTATCTCGTTTCCCTATCATGTCGGCCAGCAGCCGGTCTTCTACTCGCAGGTCCGCGGGCAGCATGGTGACCGCTACGCCGACATGACGCAGGAACCCCTGTACGCCTTCGGAGAGGGTCACTCTTATACTAGTTATGAATACGGACAGCTCGTGTTGCAGGAAACGCATTTATCCGCCGGCGATGTAGTGCGGGCCTCAGTGCCGGTAACCAACACCGGAACGATGCCGGGAACCGAAATCGTGCAGGCCTACGTGTCCGATCTGGTAACCTCCGCCACCTGGGTACAGATGGAGCTGAAGAGCTTCGCCCGGGTGGACCTACAGCCCGGCGAAACCAGGGCAGTCGAGCTGGAGATTCCCGTGCAGGAGTGTTCCATTGTGAATGCCGCGGGAGAACGGGTGGTGGAGCCCGGGGAATTCGAACTGCTGGTCGGCCCATCCTCCCGCAGAAGTGAGCTGCAGGCGGTCAGGTTTTCCGTCTCATAGCAGGCCTGCCGCACACACCACATCGCAGAAAAGATAAAGCCGTTTAGTCCTCGGACAATGGAGGATCTACCGATTCTACCAGGTCTTCTGCGATAATTTCGGGAAATGTGCCGACGGTGTAGGGGTACTCCGGGGCCTCCGTGTCGATCATGTGAATGTTCTTCCACTTTCCGCCGTAAAACCGCAGGAACATACTGGCACCTATCACTATGATAAACCCGATAAAAGCGAGCCAGGCAAGCACCGGGTCCACCTCTAGGACCTTTATCAGAACAAGTACCACCCCGGCAAACGCCCAGTGGAGGGCTACGGAGACGATCATCACCCAGCGGGTGTCACCGGCACCGCGCAGTGCACCGCTAAACACGAGCTGCGCAGAGTCCGCCAGTACATAGAAAGAGGCCAGCCGCAACATGATCACGGCCATCCTGCTTACCTCGGTACTCCCGCCCGCAAGGTCAGGGATAAACACCCCCACCAGGGGACGGGCCGCTACAATAAAGAGTATCATTATGGAAAACGAGTAGACCCAAGCGGTCTTGAGGCCGATAAAGGCAGACCTCCGTGCCTCCGGGTAATCACCGGCCCCTATATTCTGCCCTACCAGGGCGGTAACGGCATGCCCCATCCCGAGCATCGGCAGAAACGCCACCACATCCCAGTTAAAGGTAATAGTTACCGCCGCCGCAACCTTGGTCCCGTAGGAGTGCATCGATTGTACAAACAGGTTAAAGGCCGCGATGTTGAGAAACATCGCCAGCCCGGCGGGAACACCAAACTTCAACAGAGTCTTGAGTATTTTGGGACGGAAAGACAGAGCGGTGTGGGTAGAAAAATCAGTCCGGTTTCTGCCCCGGAGGTAGAAGGCCGCCAGGATGATAAAGATCGTCATATTCCCCAGAACTGTGCCGATTGCCGCACCCCGCAGTCCGAGGACGGGAAAGCCGAGCTTACCGTAGATCAGTACATAGTTGAGGGGTATATTCACGACCATCCCTATGGCGTTGGCAATCATCACCACGGTTGTTCTTCCTATGCCGATGAAAAATCCGGCCAGGGCATGCCGCAGAATCAGAAAAATAATGCCGAAAATGAGGGTTTGAAAATAGGTATACGCCAGATCAACCTGTAACTCCGTCTGCCCCAGGGAAGCAAAAAAAATCCGCATCAGCGGAGAAAGCGCCAGCAGCAGGGGATAGCTGAGAAAGGAGAGAACCACCGCCTGAAAGGTTGCCTCGGCGCACTTTTCGTGCTTCCCCGCGCCGTAGTACTGGGCCACCACCGCAGTTACATAGCCGATAGTACCAATAAAAAAAGAGCCCAGCATGAACTGGGAGAGGCCTCCACTCATGGAGGCGGCCAGGTATTCCTCCCCCACCCTGGAGAGAAAAAACCGGTCCACAAACAGCATAATCGTGTCTGAGGTCTGCGAGATGATCATGGGAAAGGCTATTACCAGGAGCCTTTTGAGGGTAGCGGAGGACTCTATACTTTTCATAGCCTAACGAGTGTATAACTTTCGCAGAAGCGAGACAAGATGGTTTTTATATGATGCGTAAGAGAATAAAGAGAAAGGTTTTCGATTGTTTCATCGACTTCGGCTCGCTGCCGTCCGTCTTAATGGTTACTCCTCCGGGTTTTCGCCTAGAGCCTCGAGGTCGGCAAGGTCTTTATACCTACCGATTGCCCTTTTGTTACGTAGAAGCTCCGTTTTCCCAAGAAAATTGACCGACGCCTGCCCATAAGAGCCTGATACCACCCCTGCCTCGGCAGCTTCCCAATCCAGTCCGCTAAGAGAAGTAATGAAGTCAACTCTTACCGGCGGTACACCTAATTGAATAACCATATCCGGTTCGGAAAAATCTTTTTCGCTTACATCGAGATCACCGAAACCAAAGTCGTCAAGCGCATGCAGAATATTTCGCGCATTTTCCTGGTCGGGTTTTACGAACACATCAATATCTCCGGTGTATCTAGGCGCACCGTGGAAAGCGAGTGCATAACCTCCAACAACGATGTACTTAACACTATGCTTGTTTAGTAATTCGAACAGTTCTTCGAAGTCTTCCTGTCTCTCCATGATACCGCCTTCTCAAAGTCTCTACCGCGGAAATTCGCTCCATAGGTGTTCTACTCAACCAATACTCAACATCTCTAAATTCGTGCTGTTCTTCTCCTACTCTACCTTTGCGTATAATTTTTTCCATCACATTCAATCTCCTCTCTCATTATAAACAAAATGAAATGAAAATAGCCAGGTATTTGCACAGCACCGTACAGCCGTCCAACCTGATAAGCGAAGCCGGGAGTCCTCCTTTCCCCACTCAGTACTCGTATGCGCCTATGTCCACGGTGGCCGTGCTTTGCCGGGCTTACGATTCGGAATCTATCCCGAAAAAGGTTACACATCAACGTGAATCGTCAAAATATACTTATCTCCCGTCACTTGCACTTCCTGACTCGTGATGTGTTCGGACATCCGTTCAAGGTTCTCAAGAGATACATATTCGGTCCCAAAATCTATCGCCCTTCCAGCGTCACGGAAGGTGACCAACTCCAGCTGGGTCTCAACCACCAATGCCGCTTTCATCAATGCCCGCAGGAGGGCCCATTCAGGCGTACTCCCCGTCTCCGTGCATTGAATCCTGCCATTGCTAACTGATACGCCTGTAGTGTCAACCAAATCCGTTGGAGCGGAAAAGGCGTCACTCCGCACAACCGCTCGCATTGTTATCAGCTCCCGGAGCGGTTCCAGAGGCAGGTAGGCAGTCCAGGTTAGCGCAGATGATCACGATTTCATCCGGCAGCAGCGTTCCGGTCTTTGTCGCGATCATATTGCTGCAGGAGTACCCTCCGCTGGACCATGCATGGTATTCCACAGGGAGTCCGTACGAGGAAAACAGTTCGTATGCATACTCGAGAGCCTTCGTGAGGGGTTCACCTGAATTGGTGGTTCGGGTCGTAATCGTGTACGCTGTCCCGTCAATCGTAACCGGTTCGGCTCCGCTCAACCCCCTGACTGTATCCCCGAGACGGTTCAGGGACACTCTGTCGATGAGATCTTCAGCGGTGATCGGATCTTTGGTGTCGGTACTGCAACTGAAGGCAAGCAGCGCTACTGCCAACACGAGAAAGAAAAAACGCATCTTCATACAACGACCTCCTTTCGCCGAACGCGTTACCGGCGCTGTGATCGTTCTGGTATGCGATAAACAATCTCTGTTCTCGCCTCTTGTTTCAAGTATTCCATAACGGAAAGACCTCTATCCGGGTCTTTCCGCGGATGAGGGATACCTGATTGTATTATAGACCCGGAAGGTCCATTGTCAAGCTGAAAGCCGCCTTTATAATACTTACCTCTTTTTCTGAGCAGAGAAGGTATTTCTCATGATAAATATGTTACAATTGGTGTCACACACTCGAAAATCTCCCGATTTGGAAAGAGTACACCCTCCATTGTGATAATGAGGTCTTTTCTAAGATGATATTAGAAGAGTGAGGGCAAGAAATGGGCTGCAGGTACCCATGAAGGCCTCCCCCAGAATCAGCGAACTGTGGAATTGTCCGCCGATGGGCAGAGCATGCGCACATACTCGGGCACCTTTGCTGCATGGTAATAGGGAATATTGAGGAGTCGGAATGGTTTAGCATTAAACGTAGTAACGGAGTCCAGGGAATAACTTCCGGCAAACAGACGTACTCCGCATCGTTCTTCACTCTTGTCGAGGAACTGCATCAGCGAGCGAAGCCTCCCGACAGCCCCGGATTTTACCTCCACCGGTATGATCCGCCCATCGACCGGCACAAGGTAGTCGACCTCCGCGCTGGACTGGCTTTTCTCCCGCACCCAATAGAGGTAACCGAAAAGCTCGGTATACGATAACGAGTGAAGTTCCTGACCGACTATATGCTCGGCGAACAAGCCCTTGCGAGCATCGGTGAGATCGCGTATCGAAATCAGTTCGTCCTGGACGCCCATCGCATAGGCGCAGAGCCCTGTATCGAGGAGGTGCAGACGCGGTTTCTTCCGCTTGTTCCTTTGCAGAGGCAAGCCTGTGGAAGTAAGTGGATATTCCACAGTACAGAGCATGGC
Organism: Spirochaetales bacterium; assembly: GCA_021767325.1. Next base: position 1,293 of record JAASTM010000142.1, on the reverse strand, counting down.
TTTCTCTATCGTCTCGAAGGCTTCCTTGACCTGGGTGGAACCATAGTTGCTGCCCCCATAGCCATTGAACGTGAGCCTCTGCATAGGGTGGAAGAACATAGTGGAAAAGACATGCCGAACAACCGCTCTTCTCGACTCGGAGAGCGGATATTTCTCGATATCATCAGCGTACGATGTAAGTAAGTCATGATAGACCTGTCGAACACTCAGCAGATCCCCGCTCTCGGCGTAGGTCCTCACAGCCTCGGGCATCCCGCCGACCAGGGTATATCGGTGAAAAAGCTCCAAGAGTTTTTCGTGGGCATATTCGGGTACCGGCACCTGTTGATAAGCCTCTGCGGCCTGGGTCTCCCCGAGTGCCAGGAGAAACTCTTCGAATGAGACTGGATGCATGTACGCATACGTAATCCGACCGACCGGGAACGCGCTCTTCACATCTACTGCTTGTTCGAGCAGTGAGCCCGCAGCAACTATATGGTACTCCGGATAATCTTCATGGAGATATCGCAGCAGATTGACCGCTCGGTCGGATCGCTGAACCTCATCGATAAAAATCAGTGTCTTTCGTTCTTTCTGCAAGCCGCGCAAGAAAAATAGTTCATCAATGATTCCGTGCAAGGCCCGCTCTTTGTTGAAAATTTTCCGGTCCTCATAGCGGTCGAGGTTGAGGTGGATATATTGCGGATACTGCTCTGCAAACTTCAATACGGTAGTCGTCTTCCCGGTCTGTCGAGCCCCCCTAATCACCAATGGCTTCCGCCCGGGACGAGCACTCCATTCACGAAGATACCCTTCAAGTTTTCTTGGAAATACCTGCATAACCTATATTTTATAGCTATATCTTTATAAAGTAAAGGTTAAAACAAAAAATAAATATAACAAAATAAGGGTAATTAACTCGTACGCGCCCATATCACCTACGAAATCAACCGTCACTTGCAATTCCTGACTCGTGATGTGTTCGGACATCCGTTTAAGGTTCTCAAGGGATACATATTCGGCCACAAAATCTATCGCCCTTGCAGCGTCACGGAAGGTGACTAACTCCAGCTGGGTCTCGAACCCTGCTTGACCTCAACGTGGGCGCTCGCCTCGAGGTAACCAAGAAAACTCCCGTCCAGAACATCCTCCCGACCAAGTTTTTCCTGTATAACACGGCAGCGACTAAAAAACGAGTCGAGAAAGGCCCTGTCCTTCTGCACAAGCTGTTCGACCTGATTACGTTCGACAACCGACCCGTCCGTCTCTTCACCAAACTCCCCGCTCAAGGATTGAAGCATCTTTTCAGTAAGT
>JAASTM010000141.1 GCA_021767325.1 Spirochaetales bacterium | reverse complement strand
TACTGCTCGGCCTCGAAGGGTCGGTCCAGTTCATGGATATAGAGTACCGACAAGGCGTATAGGGCTTCGAAGTAGTTTCGCTTCAGATCACTGGCCCGCTTGTAGTGATAGGCGGCCTCTTCGAGCCGTTCCCTTCGTTCAGCCTCTGTCGGCTGGGCTCCGGCTGTCTGGGCACTGGCTAAACCGGTGTAATACTGCACCACCTGATTGTTGGGATAAATCTCCAGTGATTTGAGAAAATACTCCCGGGCCGGGCCGTACTGCTTCTCATCCATGAATTCGAGGGCCAGCATCTTGTAAAAGATCCCCAGCTGCCCGGTGTCCTCCACCAGTTGCTCCACCTCATCGGAAAAACGCTTGATGTGATCCTTCAGTTCGGCGATGCGCTCTTCATCCACCTCTTCGCCGGCGTACTGGCCGGACTCGGTTGCCAGCAGTCGCTGTAGAATGCGTTTCTGAGCCTCGTTACAGCCTGACAAAAGCGTGCTCAGCATCAATACCAGCACTATACTCGACACTGTAAAAACTACTTTATTCCGCTTCATGATCTTTGCCTCCTACCAGTACTAGACGCCCTCTCGGCGCCTGTGGCTTCAGATCCGCGCGGATGTAAAGTGGAATGTACCTGCCGCAGCTCTTCGTTTTCGACGTGGGTATAAATTTGGGTGGTCCCTATATCCGCATGACCGAGCAGAGCCTGTACCGAACGCAAATCGGCACCGCCCTGCAAAAGGTGGGTTGCAAATGAATGCCGGAGAGTATGCACCTTGGCCTCGATTCCGGCCCGGGCGCATATCTCTTTAAACCGCTTCCAGATTCCCTTACGGGAAAGAGCTGTACCACGCATACTCAGAAAGAGGCTGTCCTCGATTCGTTCACTCTTCAGCATATGCGGTCGGGCCAGCCGCAGGTACTCCCGCAGCCAGTAGATGCCGTGCTCGCCGATCGGCACGATCCTCTCGCGGTTGCCCTTGCCGTGGATTCTGGCAACTTTCTCCGACAAATAGATGTTTCCGACCCGCAATCCGGCTGCCTCGGAGATGCGCAGGCCGCAGGAGTAGATCATTTCGAACAGCGCCCGATCCCGGAGTCCGTAGTTGGTATCCAGCGGTATGGCCTCGAAAAAGGCTTCGACCTCCTCGCGGGTCATTACATCCGGCAGGGATGCCGAACGGCGGGGAGAATCGAGGCGGCCGGCCGGATTATCGGAGCGGTACTCCTCCTGCATCAAAAACTTAAAAAAGGATCGCAGCGCGCTGATTGCCTTGGCCAGGGTACGGTGGTCCACAGGGCCGTGCCCGTTGCCCTGCCGCCGGTAGTTGATATATTCGAGCAGCTCGAGGGTGGTCAAGCTGTCCAGTTCAGTGCCGGTCCGGGCACACCACTCCGAGAGAAAACGTATTTCCCGCATATAGGTCTCGCGGCTCAAGGGGGCAATTTGAGCCGAAGAACTGAGATAATCTTCGTATTCTCTCAAGAGTTCAGCACCGTTCATCTCTACTGCTCGTTTTCTCCTGAGGCCTTGCGTCCGCGCAGTACCGTCGGGATACCCAGGTCGTTCTCTCCGGAGTTACGGCCGCTGAGAAAGCCTCCGGAGCTGTTCCGGTTCAGGCCCTTCTGCAGATTCAGCCACTCCTTGTATTTGATAATCTCGTCCTGCGGCTCCTGGGCGACCTCTTCATCCACGGTCACCGCCTCGCTGCGAAAACCGGTTGCCACAACGGTGACCTTCACCTCGTCTTCCAGCTCGCTTTTGATCGACTGGCCCGGAATAATCAATGCATCGTCGTCGGCATTGGCGGTAATGATTTTTACCACTTCCTCGTACTCGGACAGCGAGAGATCCTCGCCGCCGGTGACGTTCACCAGAATTCCCTTCGCACCCTCGATGTGGGCATCCTCCAGCAGGGGATTGTTGATTGCATTGGTAGCCGCATCCACCGCCCGGTTGTCGCCGTGCCCGACACCAATACCCATGAGCGCATCGCCGCGCCCCTTCATGATGGTACGCACATCGGCAAAGTCGATGTTGATCTCGCCGGGTTCAGTGATGAGCTCGGATATCCCCTGCACGCCCTGCCGCAGCACGTCATCGGCCATCAGAAAGGCCTCGCGGATCGGAGTCTTGCGCTCTACGATTTTCAGCAGGTACTGATTGGGGATCGTGATGAGGGTATCTACCTCGTTACGCAGCTTTTCGATTCCCTTTTCCGCCAGCTTCATTTTCTGGCGGCCCTCGAAATCGAAGGGCTTGGTAACTACCGCCACCGTCAGCGCTTCCAGCTCACGGGCAACCTGGGCTACAATCGGTGCGGCCCCGGTTCCGGTGCCACCGCCCATACCGGCGGTGATAAAGACCATATCCGCTCCCTGGAGCACGTTCTTGATCTCCTCACGCGACTCCTCGGCAGCCTTTTCGCCTACATCCGGCACTCCACCGGCTCCGAGCCCATTGGTCAGCTGTGAGCCGATCGGAAGTTTAGACTTCGCGTTCGCCCGCTGTAGCGCCTGCATGTCGGTGTTGACCGCGATAAAATCAACCTTCTTCAATCCCGAAGAAATCATACGGTTGACCGCGTTACTGCCGCCTCCACCTACTCCGATTACCTTGATAACGGTAGGTTCTACTTGCTCATGTGTGTGATCATCTACTATTTCGATTTGCATTGCCCCCTCCCGAGCATAGTTTTGAAAATATATCTTAAAATGGGATGGTGCGGACTGCCCTAACCCTTGCGCACTCCGTACCGCCCACTATGGCCTCATAGAAACTCCTTGAACCAGTTCTTCAGCTTGCCCATCACTCCGTCACCGCTGCGCTTAGCCGGCAGGGCATGTCCGGCTTCCGCCTCCACCATTTCGGCGGCATACAAAACCAGACCAACACCGGTCGCATATACCGGACTCTGATATACATCCGACAGACCGCCGACTTTCACCGGGTATCCGATCCGCGCCGGAATCTCGAATACCTCCCGGGCCAACTCGGCAGTTCCGGGCAGCTGAGCCCCGCCGCCGGTAATCACCACTCCGCCGCCGAGGTGTTTTTCGAGTCCCTTTTTCTCGAGCCGATTGCGAATCATAGAGAAAATCTCCTCCATCCGCGGCTGGATAATCTTGCAGATCTCCTTACGGGGAATCGAGGCCGACGGCCATCCGCCCACGCCGGGGATAATCACTTCCTCTTCGCTGTCGATCATCGGCATGAAGGCACAGCCGGCCTCCTGCTTTATCTTCTCCGCCGCATCAAACGGCGTTTTCAGCATAATCGACACATCGTTGGTCACCTGGCCTCCCCCTATGGAGAGCACATCGGTGTAGTAGGGAGCACCCTCGGAGTACACCAGAATATCGGTTGTACCGCCGCCCAAATCGATCAGCAGTACTCCCAGCTCTTTCTCTTCCTTGGAGAGCACCGCCTTGCCCGAAGCCAGTGACTGCAGGACGATGTCCTGCACCCGGAAACCGGCCCGGTTCACGCACTTCAACAGATTCTGCGCGCTGGTTACCGCTCCGGTGATAATATGCACTTCGGCCTCGAGCCGAATTCCGATCATATCCAGCGGGTCCTTTATGCCCCCCTGATCATCAACGATGAACTCCTGGGGAATGACGTGGATTACCTCACGGTCCATCGGAATTACGATTGCCTTGGCAGCATCTATTACCCTTCCGATGTCGTTGCGGTTTATCTCGCGCCCCTTACCGGTAACCGCGACAACGCCTCTCGAGTTGATACCTTCGATGTGCGCGCCGCCGATACCGGTCACCACTTCCTGTACCTCGCGGCCGGACATCATCTCGGCCGCTTCGATGGCAGCATGGACCGAACGGAGCGTAGATTCAATATTTACTACGACTCCCCGCCGCAGTCCTTCGGACGGACTCGTACCAACACCTGTAATTTGAATGGTGCCGTTTTCATCCCACTCACCGATAACGGCACACACCTTGTTGGTTCCAATATCCAGTCCTACTATCATGTCTCTTGCAGGCACCTATTCCTCCCCCACGCGGTAAACAACTTCATCGGTCCTGAAATCGATCTCTTCTATTGTCGATTCCAAACCTTTCCCCGCGACCACATCCAACACCAGTACTACGTATTTCATTAACTCTTCTGTAAGGGCGGGACCGATTCGCACCTTTACTTGGTATTGTGATGGGAATAACACTACTTCGTAATCGGCTGTGTTCTTTTTAACGAATTTTACCTCGGAAATCAACCGATACAGTGCCGGGTTCTCCTGCTGCAACTGCTGAAGGTCCTCCAGAAAGCCGGTTAGAACCTGCGGCAGCTGCATTCCGTCTTTGTAAGCCGGTACATCGATACCGGAAATAATCGGCAGATCCATGTAATCAACACCCTTGGAGCGGAATATCACTCCGTCTGCATCAACATAGGCCGGCACCATCCCTTCTGCATCGAGCAGGGTCAGGGCTGCCAGAGGATCGCGCTCGGTAATCGCAATGTCGAGGCTGTGGGGAAACTGCTTACTCACCTCTACACTCTTGATCACCGGCACTCGTTCCAGCCGGGCGGAGATCAGCTTCGGTTTTACATCGAAGAAGTAGGCATCCCCGCTTACACCGGCGATCGACAGAAGCTCTTCGTTGCTGTATGGAAAATCACTTTCCGCCTGAATTGTGATCTTATTGACCACCAGATAGGGGGCGATCAGCAGATGATATGCGATCTCAGCGGCCAGGAGAAATGCCAGCATGGTTATGATGGCAGTAAACAGCCGCCGCAGATCCCGCTGATCACGTTCAATACGGCGCCGGACCCGCTGCTCCTGGATCGAGCTGTGCTGCGGCTTGTAGTTTCGGTCGGAATTGCGGAACAGGGCTACGCTGCTCATACATCCCCCCTCGCAGTTTCGGAGGTCGAATTGCGGGAGAGGTTCACCAGTAATCCGGCCATTACCAGACTCACTACCATCGAGGATCCGCCATGCGAGAAAAACGGCAGCGGAAGCCCGGTAGCCGGCAGCATACCGGCCACGACTGCCATATTGACCAGGGCTTGAAACACCAGACAACTGGTCAACCCGAGGCTGAGTAAAAAGCCGAAGCGGTCGCTCGATTCATACTGCAGGGCTAATGCGTAGCCCCGTACCGCCAGGGCCATAAACAGGGCGACCGCAAACACCACTCCAATAAATCCCATCTCCTCGGCAAACACGGCAAAAATGAAGTCTGAGTGCGCTTCGGGCAGTCCGCCGAGTTTTTCGGTTCCCATCCCAAAGCCGCGCCCCCAGAAATCCCCAGAAGCCAGGGCATTCTGCGCCGCAATAACCTGATACCCCGTACCGACGGGATCGCTATTTGGGTCCAGAAATGTTATCACCCGCCGCACCCGGTACTCCTTGGTCAGCACCAGCATGGCAGCCAGCGGCAGCACAATGGAAAACAGAAACAGAAAATAACGAAATTTTATTCCCGCCACGAAAAACAGCAGCAGAGAAACCATAATTACAAAAAATGCAGTGGAAAAGTCGTTCTGCAGATAAATCAGTGCGGTAAACATCAACACCACCAACAACGGAGGGATGATCGAGTTGACCACATCGTCGAGGCGGTCATTCTTCTTGGAGAGAATGGCGCTCAGATAAATTATCAGAGTCAGCTTCACCAGTTCGGACGGCTGAAAGGTGTAACCGGCCAGCGTGATCCAGCGGTTGGCCCCCATGATGCTGTGACGCAATCCAGGAATGAAGGTTGCCACCATCAGAATAAAAGTGATTCCGAGCAGCAGCGGGATCTTTTTCGACAGAGAATTCAGGGGAATTCTCGAGGCAATAAAGGCCAGAATTCCGCCGATCCCGACGAAGGCCAGCTGACGAAAAAAGAAGTGAAAGGGGTCGTCAAAGCGTTTACCGCCGTAATAATAGGAAGCGGAAAAGAGCGTAGCAAGGCCGACACCCACTATGAGAATCAGCAGGATCAGCAGAGTAGTGTCATTGCGCTGGTCTTTTACTCTTTCAATATAAAACCTGTCACTCATCCCTATCACTCATCACTGTATCTTCAGGGTTGAAAGACTCAAAATGGTAAACAACATTCCCAGAATCCAGAAACGAATCACCACCTTGCTTTCATCCCAGCCTTTCATTTCGAAATGGTGGTGCAGCGGAGCCATTTTGAAGACCCGCTTTTTCCGCCATTTATATGAAACCACTTGAATTATTACCGACAACGCCTCCAGAACAAACACGCCGCCGATAACCACCAACAATATCTCCTTCTTCAGCACCAGAGCCAAAACACCGATCACCCCGCCCAGGGACAGACTACCGGTATCGCCCATAAACACCTCCGCCGGATGGGAGTTGTACCAGAGAAAACCAATACTCGCTCCCACCAGCGCCAAAGTCATAACCGTCAGCTCGCCGGTACCTGCCAGATAGGGAATCTGCAGATACTCGGAGTAATCCATGCGCCCGGTAATGTAGGTAAGAATTGCAAGAGTAATGCCTACCAGAATGACCAAGCCTATGGCCAGCCCGTC
>JAASTM010000140.1 GCA_021767325.1 Spirochaetales bacterium | reverse complement strand
TATCGACTGACCGCACAACTCTACAGGGACGTGGATGCCCTTTTTCTTGCAAATAATGTGATGGCAATGGGAGCAATTCGTCTGCTTAATGAGAAGCAAGTAAAAATTCCGGATAGTATGAAAGTGGTAGTGTATGACGATTTTGACTGGGTACAAATTACGAACCCGCCTCTGACCGCTGTCCGACAGCCGGCCAGAAAAATGGGTTCGACCGCCGCACAGCTGCTGATAGACAGAATCGCTGCGCCGACTACCGCGCCGATGCGAATCGAGCTTCAGGCGAAGTTGGTAGAAAGAGGTTCCTTATGACTCGACAGCGGGGTTGAGAGTTCTATGCGGCCACCAACGTTATTTACGAGAAACGGATCGGATACGAAATCCTGCTCATCATTCCAAACCGTACCCAATAAATACCGCGATCCATTAAATTCAACTATTTGACCAGCATAAGGCTGTTGGTTGGAGTCTTCCGGCACCAGAGGATGAATAGAATCGGCAAAAAAGGGTCCGAAATGGGTCTCTGCGCGCATTGCGTAAGTAGTATGGCGTATTTGGTTCCCTAACTTCGATTTTGATTCCTTAGAAAAAAGATCTGAAAACGCTGAAAATATGAGAAAATATTCTCCGCCGATCTTTACAACCTGCGGACATTCGAACTCCTGAATTGCCGGTTCGATGGACGGTGGCGGTAATATATGCCAGTTCTGCATGTCATCAGAATAGGCCAATCCTAGGCTACCCCGCTTGTCTGTCTCTCCTACACTTGCGCTGGCGCAGACATAGTGATACACACGGTTGTCGCGCTTAAATAGAAAGGGGTCTCGCCAATGACTAAACTTTCGATTCCCGCTCCCAGTCTTCTCATAATAAGGCGTATCAATCCGAGTGATCGGGTTGTGTTCACATTTCTCCCATGAATAAAGATCTTCGGAAACGGCCAGTCCTACCGCTACATCCGGCTGATTCCACCTGCCTGTGTAGGCCATCCAGTACTTCCCCTGATGGAAAAGAACCGAACCGGTGGCCAGACAATCGCCGTCCCATTCATCTTCGCGGCCTTTCCTTAATACCAGTCCGTGCAGGGTCCAATCTACTAAATTACGGCTGGTGGCATGGGCAATATCCCACGCCGTATGGCGCGGGATACTTTTGTCGCAGGTGAGGTAATAACAGTGCATGGTACCTCTTTCATTATAGTACCATGTATCTCCGATGTGATTTCCTTGATGTATCAGCATAAATCCTACTTATCCCATAGTCCGTGTTCGGGCCAGCGCTTCGGCAGACGCTCTTCCACATTCGGGAGTTCAGATAGATTCTTATGCGGCTCGATCTGATACCAGTATGCCACACTGGAGTAGTCATTACCCTGGTCATTGGCATGTCCATGCTCAATAGTTACCTTAATAGATTTTGTAAATCTGATCGGGTCTTCAATATGGAATCTGTACAAACTCCACTTGCCGAAGTGTTCCTGTACGTCACTGCCAAGTGAAATTCCGTGATACGGGCCGGCGTATTCTCCACTCGGAAAGCCCCAGGCGGCATTGAAGTAATCTTCCGTTCCGGTCCCGTGCAGAGAAGGCGGCCACTCTTCTCCATCAATAAAAATCATATCATCGCCTTCACCGGGCCATGTGTAGTTTTGATTGGATGCGTCGAAGTTGTCGATATTGAGAACGCAGCCTACGTAATGCCCCATTCCTTCCGCTTCAAGAATAGTATAGTTTTCCTCGCCGGTTAGGTTTTTACCCGGCAGTTCCCACGGTGCTGGATTTTCTTCGCTCGACTCATGATTAACCTTTTTGCAGGGATTTTCCCGGCGCCACATTGCGTGAAATCTGCCTACGTCGTCAGCCGGCTTCTCATCATACAGCTCGTAATCCACGTAGTAAAAGAAGTTCTCCACCCGCATATCGCTTTCATTGATCAGATAGAGCATAGCCCCGTCGCCAAAGGGCATTGGGAAATAGGAGTTCATTGCAGCCGCGAACGGTCCTTTCGGGCCTCTACGCTTACCGGCTACCATACTCAAGGGTAGGGATACATAATGTTTGCTTATAGCATGTCCGATACCGAAGAAATCACCCAGAGGTACTCTTACACTCGGATTCTGTTCTCCATCCCAGTACATTTCCAATACCAGCTTGCGAAGATACTGTTCGGAATAACAGCGGGTAGTCAACCAGATGTGTTTAATACTGCCTGCTCCTGAAATATCCGCAAACAGCTTATGTTCGCCCGGTTCGACAACAGCAAAATCGCGGTTGCCGCCAGACCGGTCCCAACTTGATTCTCGTGCGGACCTTGCCCGCTTTATGATCGGTAGTCCGCCTAATGGACTATTCGGATCCCATACATTCATATTCTGTCTCTCCTTATAAGATCATTATTGTTTTACTGCACCCATAGTCATACCCGATACAATCTTCCGCTGCATGAAAAGTGAGAAGATAACTACCGGAAACGAAAACACCGTAGCAACGGCCGACATTGCTCCCCATTCGATGCTGTATTGAGTCTTAAACTCTGCAATTGCAATTGGTGCCGTCTTCGCATCAACCGATGTCAGTATGAGAGAAAATAAAAACTCATTCCATGACATGAGAAAACAAAACAGCGCCGTAACTGCAATTCCGGACATCGCAGTCGGAACAATGATCCTCATCAATGCCCCCAGCCGCGAACAGCCATCAATAAAAGCCGACTCCTCTATTTCGACTGGCAAGCCTTCCATAAAACTGGACAGCAGCCAGATAGCTAGAGGAAGGTTTATTGTGGTGTGTGCCAGTGCAACCGCCAAATGTGTATCCACCAATCCGAGCTGTTTCATAATGATAAAGAACGGTATTGCGATAGACACATACGGTAAAAGGCGGGTCACCAAGGCAAATATCAGAAACATCCGGCCGGGCCGGGTCCCAAATCTGGTAACTGAATAGGCCGCCGGTACTGCTGCAACAATTGCCAATACTGTACTGATTACCGCAATTACAAGGCTGTTGACAAACGACTGCATAACAGCCGGAAATTCGGTTATGTAACTGTAATTCTCTAAGGTGAAATTCTTCGGAAAGAACGTTGGAGGTACCGTCACCGCCTCACCGGAAGCCTTGAATGAGGTCAGCATTAAATAGAGATAAGGCGCCACATACAGCACAAGCAGCAATGCTATTAAAATAATTATTATTATGAAGAAAATTCTTTTACGTACCATTCCATGTGCTCCTTACTTACTCGCCTTTTCAGGTTTCCAAATGCTATAAAAAAGAAGAATACAGAAGAAGAGCAAGGCAAACATGAATAATACTGCAACTGCAGAGGCCTCTCCCACTCGGCTGTAACGAATCATTGTTCGATATATTTGCAGACTCACGATTTCCGATGCAAAACTTGGACCGCCCTCTGTGAGAATCCAGATCATATCGAAGGTTCTCGCCGCATCTATCCCCCGAATGATAAGCACAACCGCGATCACCGGTCTTAGGAGCGGCAGGATGACATGCTTGAAAATTTGCAGGGCGTTTGCACCATCTATTTTCGCGGCCTGCAGGAGTTCGCGGGGCACATTCTGCAGACCAGTGTAGAGAATGAGCGCAACAAAACAGGTGGTTAACCAGATATTTGGAAAAGCCACTGAGTACAGTACGACATTCTCGTTACTCAACCAGCTTATCGCCCCTGGATCCTGCAGCACTCCGAACCAATAGAGGAGCCAGTTTAATATTCCGAAGTTGTCGATCAGGATAAAGCGCCACAATAAGCCCGCCACTACCGGCGGAATCATCAGAGGAAATAAAAATATAGTCCGCGGAATAGCGGACTTTTTACCCAGGCTGTCAAACAGCAGGGCCGCCGCAAACCCGATTACAAACTCTGCTCCTAGAGCTATAACGGTATATATAAGTGTTCTCAGGAAAGCCCCGCCTACTCGTTCAGAACTCAGAGCTTTATCATACTGTTCTAGGCCGACAAACACTCCCTCATTCGGTGCGAAAATGCTCACTTCCTGAAAACTCTGTATAAACAGCAGCACAATCGGATACACTATAAACAACACCATGAATAATGCTGCCGGTATCAGCAGTGCACTTGCATATTGCTTATCACTCAACCTCATCTATTACTTCTCCTTACTCTTCTCACTCTGCCCACCGAATCAGCCGAGCAAGAAGGATCGGCAGCGGTCGCCGCCGCTGCCGATCTAATTGGCTTATTGCATTTGCGATATTCTTTCTGCAGCCCATTTCACCGCTTCTTCCGGAGTCTTTTTACCGGTAAGAGTGTCTTGGAGCATGGGGATAAGAGCTTCATTGTTGATTTCCTGCCAGTTTTTCACCATCGGTCGGCCCATAGTCTGGGGAGCCGAAAGAGTTTCCAACAGAGGGGCGAAATGCTCGAAGCCTTCTTTGTCAGCATACTCTTCGTAAGCCGATTTGCGTGCAGCTAAAGCCAGCGGGGCTTTGATGCCAAGTGCATTCTGTTCGAACGCGTATTGAATAAACTGCTTTGCCACATCTTTATGTTCTGAAGACTTCGGAATTATATTGTACCAGGGAGCGGGTATTGAAGCACGTCCACCAGGGCCGGAAATCATTGGAGCTACACCAACGTCTTCCATATCGATTTTGGCGTTTTCCGGCACCATCCGATATGCATGGGCAAAAAATTCCATCATTGCCGTTCTACCCTGATAAAACAGCTGCTGTGATTGAGCCCAGTCAATCTCGACTACCGAGTCCGGGGTTACATCATGCTCACGGTGTAGACCCGAATAAAACTTGAGCGCATCCAGATGGGCTTTATTATCTACAATTACATTTCCTTCGCTGTCTAAAACAACCCCTTCGGAGCCGGCTTGGAGTACATGGGCGGTATATTCATAAGAGAAAGCACCCTTCACATCGGTGCCGTACATATCCTTTTGTCCATCGCCATCCGCATCGCGAGTAAAAAACTTAGCTGCATCTATATACTCTTGCCAAGTTTGAGGCGGTTTGAGTTCATAACCATATTCGGCTTTGAAGTCAGCCTTTTCCTGCGGATCGTTAAAGAGGTCCTTGCGATAGAAAAGTATCTCTGCATTCGCCCACTGCGGCATACCGACAAAATGGCCATTGAACTGGGCATCCTGTATGAGGGTGTCGAACAAGTCGGCCTTTACCTCATCGGTAAACAGCTCATCAATAGGCTCAGCAAACTCGGCAAACCTCGGGAGCCACACTACATCAATAGTGGCAATGTCATAGGAACCGCCACCCGCAGCCATCTCTGCGGTGAGTTTATCGTATACACCATTATACGGGACCTGCACAAAATTAACTGTATGACCGGTCTCTGCTTCAAAGTTCTCAGCTATCTCTTTTTGCAGCTGAAACCCGCCCGATTCGACCAGGATATTCAGAGTAACCGGTCCCTCATCCTTCTCCTGCTGTCCGCCGGCTAACACGAACGGAGATGCGATAATTATCATTGCTATGATAATTCCATAAACCTTTCTCATACTGTTCCTCCTTACACTTTCATGTGTAATACACACGAAAAAATAATGCTACAGAAAAACGTTTTTCTATAAGAGTAAAAAAAATTTCTGTAGAAAAACGTTTTTCTTTTATAGATTAGAACGAGTTTCTTGATCTGTCAAGAACAAAATGAATTAAAATCACCAGTTGTGCCTTTCTACTTGCCTTCCCCCAACAAATACCGCTCCAGCATCCTCTGCAGCTCAGCCAACAGCCGCTCCGGATCGATCGAAGTGCCTAAAATCTTTATTGCATGAATTACCTCCTCGGCCGAACGGTGCACAATATGGGCCGCCGCCTCCACATCTTCTACCGCAATCGCCGGTCCCATTGACTCGAGGAGCTGCCGAATAGTGGTTATCGTTTCGGCCTCGGCCGCACTTATCAGCCGGTCCACCGCCGGGTCGCTGTAACGCATGCCGGTTATCTCGCGGTGCAGCTGCGGGGTAATGTCGTGCGCATCATATAGCTTTCGAAGTAGAGCACCGAGAAACTCACGGGGGTGCTCAGCGCTCTCCGGGTTCAGTCCCCCTGCAAAGGCGGTGTACTGTATCCGCTGGTAATAATATTGAATTACCTCTAAAAACACCTCCTTTTTATTGCGGTAATAGGCATAAAAACTGCCCACCGCAATTCCGGCCCGGGCCGCGATCTTCTTGGTGTTAGTATGGTGGTAACCCTGTTCGGCAAACAGTTCGAGGGCAGCCTGAAACAGCTGCTGCTTAGTGGCAATACTGCGGTCCTGTTGCGGCGTACGAGGTTGATTCGTTTCCATAGATTTCAGCATATCATTCTTTTCATAAAATGTGAACTTTTATTCACATTGTCTCTTGATTAATATGAACTATAGTTCATATTATTGGTGCAAGGAGGATTCAATGGATGTAATGATAACATATGGATTGCGAGTTGCTCCGGGCATCGCCGCGCTGCTGCTCCTGCTCACCGCGCTTCCGCGCAAAGCCGCCGGTGTGCGCATAAGCGTCTACATAGCGATTTTCATTGTAATCCG